>JAJYTR010000007.1 GCA_021792975.1 Pseudomonadota bacterium
CGGTCGGCATCACCCCGCACGAAGCCCTGCAGCGCACCATCGAGCACCGCGAGATCTTCCACGACGAGATGGTGGACCTGATGCGCCAGATCATGCGCGGCGAGCTTTCGCCGGCGCTGATGGCGGCAATCATCACCGGCCTGCGCGTGAAGAAGGAAACCGTCGGCGAGATCACCGGCGCCGCGCGCGTGATGCGCGAACTGGCGGTGCGCGTGGACACGCCGGCTTATCCGCACTTCGTCGACATCGTCGGCACCGGCGGCGACGGCGCGCACAGCTTCAACATCTCCACCGCCAGCATGTTCGTGGCGGCCGCGGCCGGCGCGCGCGTGGCCAAGCACGGCAACCGCGGCGTGTCCTCGAAGTCGGGCAGCGCCGACGTGCTGGAGGCGCTGGGCGCGGTCATCGACCTGGCGCCCGCGCAGGTGGCGCGGTGTCTCGCGGAGACCGGCATCGGCTTCATGTTCGCGCCCAACCATCATCCCGCCATGAAGGTGGTGGCGCCAGTGCGCCGGGAGCTCGGCGTGCGCACGATCTTCAACATCCTGGGGCCGCTGACCAATCCCGCCGGAGCGCCCGCCATCCTGATGGGCGTGTTCCATCCGGACCTGGTGGGCATCCAGGTGCGCGTGCTGCAGCGCCTGGGCGCGCAGCGCGCCATGGTGGTGTACGGCAAGGACGGGCTGGACGAGATCTCGCTGGGCGGCGCCACCCTGGTCGGCGAGCTGCGCGAGGGCGAGGTGCGCGAGTACGAGCTCGAGCCCGAGGAGTTCGGCTTCGCCATGGCCTCCAGCCGCAATCTGCGCGTGGACGATGCGCAAGCCTCGCGCGATCTGCTGCTGGCGGCGCTGGAAAACCGCCACCCCGTCGCGCGCGACGTGGTGCTGCTGAATACCGGCGCGGCGCTGGTCGTGGCGGGCATCGCGGCCGATCTGCCCGAAGGCATCGCCCGCGCCCGCGCGGCCATCGACAGCGGCGCGGCACGGGCGCGCGTGGATGCGTTTGTCGCCGGCACGCGGCGCCTGAAGGAACCGGCCGCGTGAGCGACATCCTCCAGCGCATCCTCGCGCGCAAGACCGCGGAGGTCGCCGTGCGCAGCCATGCCGTGCCGCTGGCCGAACTGGCCGCGCGCTGCCGCAATCTGCCTCCTCCGCGCGGGTTTGCCGACGCCCTGTTCACCCGTGTGCATGGGGGGCGGCCGGCGGTGATCGCCGAGATCAAGAAGGCCAGCCCCAGCGCCGGGGTGATCCGCGCCGATTTCGATCCGGCCGCCATCGCGTGCAGCTATGCCGCGGCCGGCGCCACCTGCCTGTCCGTGCTGACCGACGTGGATTTTTTCCAGGGCAGCGATGCGCACCTGCGGCAGGCCCGCGCCGCCTGCGTGCTGCCGGTGCTGCGCAAGGACTTCGTCGTCGATCCCTGGCAGGTCTACGAGGCGCGTCTGCTGGGCGCCGACTGCATCCTGCTGATCGTGGCAGCGCTGGACGACGCCCGACTGCTCGAACTGGCGCAGCTTGCGTCCGCGCTGAAGCTCGACGTGCTGGCCGAGGTGCACGACGGCGCCGAACTGGCGCGCGCGGCGGAACTGCCGGTACGGCTGCTCGGCATCAACAACCGCGATCTGCGTACGTTCCGCACGACGCTGGACACCACGTTGACGCTGCATGCGCAGGTGCCGGCCGGGCGCCTGACGGTGAGCGAGAGCGGCATTCGCGGTCGCGAGGACGTCGCCCGCCTGCGCGCGGCCGGCGTGCACGCCTTCCTGGTCGGCGAGGCGTTCATGCGGGCGTCCGATCCCGGTGCGGAGCTGGCGCGGCTGTTCGACACGGCCGCGCCATGAGCGAGGTGGCGGCGGAGGTGACGGCGCACGCGGCGTCCGCGCCGCGCGTGGTGCTGTTCGATTTCGATGGCGTGCTGGTGCGAGGCGACAGTTTCGGCGCGTTCCTGGGCGCGCGGGTGCGCCGTCAGCCCTGGCGCGTGCTGCCGCTGCTGGTGCTGCTGCCGGCCGCGCCGCTGGCACTGTACCGGCGTGGCCGGCGCGTGCTGCTGCGTGCGGCGGTGCACATGCTGCTGCTGGGCACCAGCCTGGCGCGCTACCGCGCGCTGGCCGAATCGCACGCGCGCGTGCGGGCGTTGCGGCGCGGCTGCTTCCTGCGCGACGCGGTCAGTGCGCTGCGATGCCATGCGCTGCGCGGCGACCGCGTCGTGGTGGTGACCGCCTGCGAGGAGCATCTCGCGCGCGCACTGCTGGCCGCGGTACGCCTGGAGGGTGTCGAGCTGGTGGCTTCGCGCCTGCGCGTCGGATGGCTGGGTGTCGCACCGGCGGTGCACAACGCCGGCAACGAGAAACTGCGCCAGTTGGCGCAGCGCGGATTCGCCGCGCCCTATGCTTGCGCCTACAGCGACGCCGCGGCCGATCTGCCCATGCTGCTGGCGGCCGAACGCGCGGTGCTGGTCAATCCCGATGCGGCGTTGCGCGTGCGCATGCGGCCCCTGCTGGGCGAACGCTATGCCGAGGTGGAGTGGGCCTGAGCCGCGGTCTCAGCGCGTACCCAGCACCACGATGGTCTTGCCGGAGACGCGGATCATGCCGCGCTCTTCCAACTGCTTGAGCACGCGGCCGGCCATTTCGCGCGAGCAGCCGACGATGCGCGAGAGCTCCTGGCGCGAGATGCGGATCTGCGTGCCGTCAGGGTGGCTGAGCGCGTCCGGCTCCATGCACAGGTCCAGCAGCGTGCGGCTGATGCGCGTGGAAACGTCCATGAAGGCCAGCCGGCTGGCCTGGCGCGAGGCGCGCAGCAGGCGCGAGGAGAGCTGCGTGCCGATCAGGAACAGCAGCTTGGGGCATTCCTCGTGCAGGGTGGTGGCGAACAGCTGGAACAGGCGCTCGTAGCTGATCTCGGCCAGTTCGCACACGGTGCGCGTGCGCACCGTGGTTTCGCGCTGCGTGGGCTGGAAGAACAGGCCGGTCTCGCCGATGAACTCGCCGCGGTTGATGTAGGCCACGATCAGTTCCCGCCCCTCGTCGTCCTCGGTGAGCACGCTGACCGATCCGTCGATGACGTAGAACAGCGTGCTGGGTGGGTCGCCCGGCCGGATGATCGCGGTCTTGGTCGGATAGCGCCGGCGGTGGCACTGCGCGAGGAAGCGCTCGATCGAGTCGGGGTCGGGCGCCAGTGCGGCGGGTGCCTGGCTGCGGCGGAAGTTTTCCTGCAACAGGTATTTCAGGCTCACGCGGCGTCCCCGGCCATGCGCATGCGCTCAGATTTATCCATTGTGACAGTAAAACCGTGCGCCGGGCATCTGTTCAAGCCGCCTCGCGCACGGCCATACTATAAGGCTGTCTCCCGCTGCGGTTCGCCCCGCTCCCGTTCACGCCACCGAGGATGCCGCCGTGGTCAAGCCGCTGCCGCGCCTGCGCCTGCAGGGTTTCAACAACCTGACCAAGTCGCTCAGCTTCAATATCTACGACATCTGCTACGCGGTGTCCGAGGACCAGCGCCAGCGATACATCGAATACATCGACGAGCAGTACGACGCCGACCGCCTCACCCAGATCCTCAGCGACGTGGCCGAGATCATCGGCGCCAACATCCTCAACGTCGCGCGCCAGGACTACGACCCGCAGGGGGCCTCGGTGACCATCCTGATCTCCGAGCATCCGGTGGTCGAGAAGCTGGGCCGCGACGTGATCTCCGACGCCGTGGTGGCGCACCTGGACAAGAGCCACATCACCGTGCACACCTACCCGGAGACGCATCCGCACAACGGCATCGCTACCTTCCGCGCGGACATCGACGTGTCCACCTGCGGCGTGATCTCGCCGCTGAAGGCATTGAACTTCCTGATCGACAGTTTCGAGTCGGACATCGTGACCATGGACTACCGCGTGCGCGGCTTCACCCGCGACGTCAGGGGCAAGAAGCACTTCATGGACCACAAGATCAACTCGATCCAGGATTACCTGGCCAGGCACATCCAGCAGAAGTACGAGATGTTCGACGTCAACGTGTACCAGGAGAACATCTTCCACACCAAGATGCACATCAAGGACTTCGACCTGGACACCTATCTGTTCGAGGCCAACGCATCGGATCTCTCGTTCAAGGAGCGTCAGCGCATCGAGCTGCTGCTGCGGCGCGAGATCGAGGAACTGTTCCACGGCCGCAACCTGATGTGACGCCGCCGGCGACCCGCCGGGGCGCCGGTCAGATGCGGTACGCCAGCGCTTTCATCACCCCGGCCGCCGCGTGCATCAGCCCGGGCACCGGCCACGGCAGTTCGCGGCCGCCGGCGGCACGGGCCTCGGCGCCATGGCGCGCCTCGTCCTGCCGCATCTGCGACAGCACCGCACGCGAGGCGGCGGCGCCTTCCGGCAGCCGCTGCAGGTGGTCGCCGAGGTGGGCCTCGACCTGGCGCTCGGTTTCGCCGACGAACCCCAGGCTCACCGCGTCGCCGGCGAGCGCCGCCAGGGCCCCCAGCGCATAGCTGCCGGCATACCACAGCGGATCGAGCAGGCTGGGCCGCGCCCGCAGCGCCGCCAGCCGCGCCGCGCACCACGCCAGATGGTCGCGCTCTTCACCGGCGGCGTGCAGCAGGTGCCGGCGCGTCCGCGCGTCGCGCGCCAGCACCGCCTGCCCGAGGTACAGCGCCTGCGCGCAGATCTCGCCGCTGTGGTTGATGCGCATCAGGCCGGCGAGGTCGCGGCGGTCGGCCTCGGACAGTCCGGCATCGCTGCGGTCCGCCGCCGGATCGGCGCGCCGCGCGTGCGGCGGCGCGGCCAGCGTGGCCAGCGCGTGATCGAGGCTCTCCAGCAGGCGGTCCAGCGGGGAGGGGCGGAGGGTCCGGTGCATGCGGGTGGCGTGCCGGTCGGATGACCCCGCCATTCTGCCACTGCCGGGGGCGCAGGCCCCCGGCGACGCCCGGCCGCGCGCCCTTGCACCGCGCGCCGGCGCGCGGTTAGACTTCCGCTTCTCAGTTCGCGGGACCCGCACCTTGCGGGCGATGTCCATCATGAAAACCTTCAGCGCCAAGTCCGAGAGCGTGCAGCGCGATTGGTACGTGGTCGACGCCAGCGGCAAGACCCTGGGCCGCCTGTGCTCGGAGATCGCGGCGCGGCTGCGCGGCAAGCACAAGCCCGTGTTCACGCCGCACGTCGATACTGGCGATTACATCGTCGTGGTCAATGCCGAGAAGGTCGCGGTCACCGGCAACAAGCTCGAGGACAAGCGCTACCACCGCTTCACCGGCTACGTGGGCAATCTGAAGACCACCACGCTCAGGACCCTGCTGGCGCAGCACCCCGAGCGCGCGATCGAGATCGGCGTCAAGGGCATGCTGCCCAAGAACCCGCTGGGCCGGGCCATGTACCGCAAGCTGAAGGTCTACCGTGGCGCCGAGCATCCGCACGCCGCCCAGCAGCCCCAGCCGCTGCAGCTTTGACGCGCGGTTTCCGCGCCCTATGACGCGGCCTCCGCGGGCCGCATGACCCGATCAATCCGAGCACGATCATGGCGATTCAGCAGAACTACGGCACCGGCCGCCGCAAGACCTCCGCCGCTCGCGTCTTCCTGCGCAAAGGCAGCGGCGCCATCACCGTCAACGGCAAGCCGCTGGATGCGTTTTTCGGGCGCGAGACCTCGCGCATGATCGTGCGCCAGCCGCTGCAGCTGACCGAGACCAGCGAGAAGTTCGACGTGCTGGTCACCGTCGAGGGCGGCGGCATCACCGGCCAGGCCGGCGCCATCCGCCTGGGCATCGCCCGCGCGCTGGTGGAATACGATGAAACCCTCAAGGCGCCGCTGCGCAAGGCCGGTTTCGTGACTCGCGACGCCCGCGAGGTCGAGCGCAAGAAGGTCGGCCTGCACAAGGCCCGCCGCGCCACGCAGTTCTCCAAGCGCTGAGCGGTTCGCACTGGGAGATCGTCTAATGGTAGGACAACGGACTCTGACTCCGTTTATCTAGGTTCGAATCCTAGTCTCCCAGCCAGACACAGAGGCCCCGCTCGCGCGGGGCTTTTTGTTTGGCAGCGGATGCCGCTGCCGGACGCGCGCAGCCTGCCACGAACGCGCGCCACCGGCATCCAGCCGGGATTCAGCGCGGCGCGGCGGCACCATGCGCAGGCAGGCCGTCGCGCGGCGCGCCGGCATCCTGCGGCGGATCCACGATGCACGGCGGCCGGCCGTGCGCGTCGCGATAGGCGCGCAGGATGCCGCCGTATCGCCAGATGCGGCCGACGGTGTAGCCGGTGATGCGCGCGATGTCGCGGATGGGGCGGAAGTGGCTGCGGCGGAACTGCGGCTCGTAGCGCGAGTCGATCGGCACGGAAACCACGCCGAGACGCAGTTCCCGGCAGGCGGTGATCAGCAGCGCCGCCTCGAACACGAAATCCTCGGCGTGCAGGTCGGCCAGCCGCAGCGCGGCGCGCGGGTAGTAGCGCTGGCCGCTCTGGCTGTCGGCGATGGGCGTGGCCGCGCCCCAGGAGATGCCCCAGTCGGCCACGGCATTGGCGCGCCGGCGCGCGGCCGGCTGCTGCTCGCGGTTGCGGATGCGCGCCCCGATGACGATGCAGTCCGGATGCTGGCGTGCTGCGGCCAGCAGGCGCGGGACATCACGCGCCAGGTGCTGGCCGTCGCCGTCCATGGTGACCACGCCGTCCACCTCCAGCGTGAGCGCCAGGCGGAAGCCGTCGCGCAGGCCGGCGCCCTTGCCCATCGGGCGCGGATGGCGGATCAGCGTCACCGGCAGATCGGCGACGTGCTCGGCGGTGGCGTCGGTGGAGCCGTCGTCCACCACGATCACGCGCGTGCTGACCTGCAGCGCCCCCTGCACCACCTCGCGGATGGCGCGCTCCTCGTTGAGGGCGGGGATCAGGATGGCGACACGGTCGGTGGGCGGGGTAGTCAACGGACAGGTTCGCAGTCGAGAGCCAGCAGGGTGCCAGAGCCCAGCGGCCAGGTGAAGCCATGCCGGCGCCGGCACAGCACGGCTTCCAGCAGCGGCAGCGCGCGCGCGGCGGGGTTGCCCTGCCACCAGGGCAGCAGCCGCGCATCGACCGGCGGTGTGGCGGCGGTTCCGCGGCGCGCACGCACTTCGGCGCGCAGCCGTGCCAGCGCGGCGCCGGTTCCCGGCGGCGCCAGCAGCAGCGCCGCCGCGAAGTCCGCGGTGCAGGGCGCGGCCTCGGCCAGTGCACCGGCATCGGCGACATCGTAGACGACCAGCAGCTGCGGCGGACGCTGCGGCTGCAGTTCCAGCAGCGCCGCCAGCAACGCGCCGCCGAAGCCTTCGCTGCCGCCGGCCAGTGCGGTGGTCGCCGCATGGCTGGCGCTGGCCATGCTCCAGTGCCCGGCGGCGGCGTTGTGCACCGAATGCGTGAAGCGCGTGGGTGACACCTCCTGCGGTGCCCGCGCCAGCGCGGTGAGGATGGCATCGGCATTGGCCATGTCGCCGTAGGCGCTGGCGAACACGGCCCCCACGGCGGCGGCATCGTGTGCGCCCAGCGCCTGCGTGGCGGTCTCCACGGCCATCCGCACCGAATGCGGCGCGCGCCGGCGTTCGGCCGCAGCCATGCGTGCGGCGGCCGGCTGCGCGTCGCGGCCGCCGGGCAGCGGGGCGTCGGCATGCGTCAGCCATGCCCGCAGTGCGTCGGCATCCGCCATGCCGGGCGCGCACACCCCGACGCCCAGCAGGTCGGCAGCCAGCGCGCCGCTCATACCGCCTCCGCGCCAGCCAGCGCCAGGCAGGCGTTGCTGCCGCCGAAACCGAACGAGAAGCTCAGTGCGCGGCGCAGGGGCCGTTCGCGCGGCTCCTGGACCAGTTGCGGCGCGATGGCCGCCTCCGGCGCGGTGCAGCCCAGACTGGCGGGCAGCACGCCGTGCCGCAGCGCCAGCAGGCTCAGCACCGCTTCCAGCGCGCCGGCCGCGCCCAGGGTGTGGCCGGTGGCGCCCTTGGTGGCGCTGGCGGCCACGCCGGGCAGTGCCTGCGCCACCAGCGTGGCCTCCACCGCGTCGTTCTGGCGGCTGCCGGTGCCGTGCAGATTGATGTAATCGAAATCGCCGGCACGCAGCCCGCAGGCCTGCAGCGCCTGCTCCAGCGCGCGCAGCGCGCCGGTGCCCTGCGGATGCGGGGCCGACAAGTGGTGGGCGTCGCTGCTTTCGCCGCAGGCCAGCAGGCGCGGCGCATCCGCCGCGCCGGCCGCGCGGCACAGCAGCGCCAGCGCCGCGGCTTCGCCGATGGACAGACCCGCGCGCGCGCGGTCGAACGGTCGGCAGGGCGCGGCATCGACCAGTTCCAGCGCGTTGAACCCGTAGAGCGTGCTGGCGCACAGCGAGTCGGCGCCGGCCACCAGCACCGCGTCGGCGAGATCGGCGGCCAGCAGCCGTGCCGCCAGCGCGAACGCCTTGGCGCTGGCCGAGCAGGCCGTGGACAGCGTATAGCGCGGCCCGGCGATGCCGGTCCGCGCAGCCAGCCACTGCGCCGGTCCGTCGAGATGGTGCAGGCGCGCGTCGCGCAGGTCCGCGGGCAGGCGGCCGTCCTCGAGGCGGCGATAGGCCTGCTCGCTAGCCTCGATGTTGGCGGTGGAGGTACCCAGCACCAGCGCCACGCGCGCCGGCCCATGCCGGCGCAGCGCAGCCTGCAGCCGCGCGGCGAATCCATCCTGGCGCAGCGCCCGCGCCAGCAGGCGGTGCAGACGGGTGTCCACCGTGCCGTCCGCCGGGGGATCGTCCTCGAGGCCGGCCACGCGGCCGATCCAGCAGGGCAGGGGCGGTTGTCCGGGCGGCGCGTAGTCGTTGCGGCGCAGTCCGCCCATGCCTGCGCGCAGCGCCCGCGCGTGGGCGTCCACCCCGTCGCCCAGGGCGGACACGGCAGTGTAGGCGGCGATGGCGGGGAAAGCGGGCTTCACGGATGCGGGTGCGGCGGGCGCGGCAGTATAGCCAGCGGGGTGCGAGGTTCCTTCCGCGACACTGCCGCTAAGCTTGCGCTTTCCGGAGAATCCGCGTGTCCAGTGAATCATGCACACGCGCCGATGCCCTGCTGCGTTCGCTGCAGGATCGCATCGGCCAGGCCCTCGAGGCCGCCGATGGCGGCGCGCGTTTTGTCGAGGAGCGCTGGCAGCGCCCCGAAGGCGGCGGCGGGCGCACGCGCATCCTCAAGCGCGGCGCATTGTTCGAGCAGGCCGGCATCGGCTATTCGCGGGTGTGGGGAGAACGTCTGCCGGTTTCGGCCAGTGCGCACCGGCCGGCGCTGGCGGGCGCGCCGTGGACGGCGGTGGGCGTATCCCTGGTGCTGCATCCCTGGAATCCCTACGTGCCCACCACGCACGCCAACGTGCGCTACTTCGAGGCGTGTCCCGAGGGCGGCATGCCGGTGTGGTGGTTCGGCGGCGGTTTCGACCTGACCCCGTTCTATCCCTTCGACGAGGACTGCGCGCACTGGCACGGCGTGGCGCGGGCACTGTGCGCGCCCTTCGGCAGCGAGGTCTATCCCCGCTACAAGCAGTGGTGCGACGAGTATTTCTTTCTGCGCCACCGCAACGAGACCCGCGGCATCGGCGGGCTGTTCTACGACGATCTCGACGCCTGGGACTTCGAGACCTGCCTGCGCTTCACCGAGGCGGTGGGGCAGGGTTTCCTGGATGCCTACCTGCCCATCGCGGCGCGGCGGCGGCACCTGCCCCATGGCGAGCGCGAGCGCGAGTTCCAGCTCTACCGCCGCGGCCGCTACGTCGAGTTCAACCTGGTCTACGACCGCGGCACGCTGTTCGGGCTGCAGTCGGGCGGGCGTGCCGAATCCATCCTGATGTCGCTGCCGCCGCGCGTGCGCTACGAGTACGGCTGGCAGCCGGAACCCGGCAGCGCGGAGGCGCGCCTGTCGGATTACCTACGTCCGCGCGAGTGGACGCCGTCCTGACCGCGCGGTAGCCGGCCCGTAAGGCTGGGACAAGCTGCCGGCGGGCTATCATTCCGTTTTGGCGCGGGCCGCGCGGTGGCGCATCGATGGTCGGGCAGGCAGCAGCGGACGGGATGGCGGAGGATCCGTGCGGCGTGCCGCGGGCCCGGATCGCGCTGGCGGCCGCCTTGCTGCTGGCCGGTTGCGCGGTGGCCCCGCGGGTGCCGCAGCCGGAGATGAACCTGCCGGCGCGGTACGCGCAGGCGCCGCGGCAGACGCTGGGCCCGGCGCCGGATTTGGCGCACTGGTGGCGCGGTTTCCATGATCCGCAGCTGGATGCGCTGGTGCAGCGCGCGCTGGCGCAGAACCTCGGCCTGCAGGCCGCCGGCGAGCGCCTCGCCGCGGCGCGTGCCCTGCTGGGTACGCCACAGGCGCGGCACCTGCCGCAGGAGACGCTGTACACCAACCAGGAACCCACCCCGGGCAGCACGGCCAGCTATTTCCAGATCGGCTTCGACGCGGTCTGGCAACTGGGTCTGTTCGGCCGTGGTACCAGCGAACAGCGCCTGGTCGATGCCGGCGCCGGCCTGGCGGCCGCGGATCTCGCCGCCGCCCGCGTGGCCCTGGTGGCGGAGGTGGTACGCAGCTATCTGGACCTGCGCGCCGCGCAGCAGCGGATGGTGCTGACCACCGACATGCTGCGGCAGCAGCAGCGTCGCGAACGGCTTACGGCCGTGCGCGTACGGCAGCACCTGGACACTTCGGCCGCACTGGCGGCAGCGCAGGCGGCCGTCGCCGCGGCACGCGCCGGGGCCGCCTCGGCGCGTGCCGACGCCGCGATCGCCCGGCAGCAGATCGCGGTCCTGCTCAGCGCAAGCACGCCGCCGCCCGCGTTGCAGGCTGCCGCGCCCGTGCCGCTGCCGCCGCTGCCGCCCGCGGCGCTGCCGCCGGCCAACCTGCTGCGCACGCGCCCGGACATCCAGCGCGCCGAGGCCGCCATTCTGCATGCCGCCGGGGCACTGGGCATCGCCCGCGCCGATCTGTATCCGCGTCTGGGCATCGGCTGGACGGCCACCGCATCGGCGCGCACCGCCGGCGGCAAGATCGGCCGCCTGCGCACCATCCCCAGCCTCGGGCCGGTGATCGACATGCCGATCTTCGACTGGGGCCTGCGCGAGGCGCAGGTGCATGCCGACGGCCACCGGCTCAAGGCGGCGGTGCTGGATTACCGCCAGACCGTGCTGGTCGCCGTGGGCGAAGTGGAACAGGCGTGGGCGCGCCTGCGCGCTGCCCGCGCGCAGGCCGCCGCTACCCGCGCGCAGATGCGGGCCGCCGTCCGGACGGCAGCAGCAGCAGCAGCGCGCGCCCGTCTGGGCCTGGGCGACGGGCTGCAGGCCGCGGCTGCGGCCGACGCGGCGCTGCGCGCGCGCGTGGCCGCGGACGATGCGCGCGCCGCCGAGGGCGTGGCCTATGTGGCGCTGTACAAGGCGCTGGGCGGCGCGGCGCCGGGGCAACCCGGGCCGGCGGCGGCCGGAGCCGCACGCTGATGGTCGCGCTGGCACGCAAGACGCTGGTCTACGAATGGCGGCGCTACCTGCCGGCGACACTGGCGGTGGCGTTCTCGGGCATGCTGCTGCTGGTGCAACTGGCGCTGGTGTTCGGCATCTTCGACAGCGCGGCGGTGTACATCAACGCCTCGCGCGCGCAGATCTGGGCGGGCTACCCGGGCACGCAGAGCATCGATCTGGGCCGCAGCATTCCGCGTGACGCCGAAATGCGCCTGCTGCTGGACCCGGCTGTGGCGCAGGTGGAGCCCTTCCAGTGGGTCAATGGAGACTGGCGCGGCATCCGCGCGCTGGGTTCGGTGTCGGTGTTCATCTCCGGCATCAATCCGGCGGCCGATGGGATGGCGTTCGCGCGGGCCATCCCGCCTGCGCTGCGGGTGCGGCTGGACGAGCCCGGCGCAATCATCGTCGACCGCGCCGACTTGCCCAAGCTGGGCATCGCGGTGGGGCAGAGCGGCATCCTCAACGGCCAGCGTGTATACCTGATCGGCACCACGCGCGGTCTGCGCGCACTGGGTGGGGTGAACATCGTCACTTCGCTGGCCACCGCGCGCCAGCTCAACGTGGGCGGCGATCCCCGGCCGGCCTATTATCTGGCGCGGCTGCGCCATCCCGACCAGGCGCAGGCGGTGGCCGCGCGGCTGGATCCGCACGGTGTCCACCGTCGCTACGCGGTATGGACCGCGGCCGAGCTGGCCGGGCGCACCGTGTACTACTGGCTGTTCCAGACCGGCGCCGGCCTGGGCGTGGTGTTCATGTCCTTCGTGGTGTTCCTGGTGGGCACCGTGATCACCAGCCAGACCCTGATGGGTGCGGTGGCCGGGTCGATCAGCGAATACGCCACCCTCAACGCACTGGGCGCCAGCCATCGCGCGCTGGGTCGCGTGGTGATGGAGCAGGCCGGCTGGGTGGGTGTGGCCGGTCTGGCCGGTGGCGGACTGCTCTCCTCGCTGGTGCTGGCGCTGGCCGCCAGCCAGGACGTGCCGGTGTCGATCAGCGTCCCCGGCATCGTCGCCTGCGCGCTGCTGGTGCTGGCGATCACCCTGCTCTCGGGGCTGCTGGCGGTGCGCACGCTGCGCGACGCCGACCCGGCGCGGCTGTTGCGGTGAGGCGCGCGCGATGAGCACGGCCGTCGCTATCCGCGGGTGGGAGATCGCCAAGGGCTTCACTGTGGGCAAGGTGACCACGCGCGTGCTCGAGGCGCTCAGCGTGGAGGTGCTCTCCGGCGAACTGACGCTGCTCTCGGGGCCCTCGGGCTGCGGCAAGAGCACGCTGCTGGCCATCCTCAGCGGCCTGGAGCGTCCCGATGGCGGTACCGTCGAGGCGCTGGGCGAACCGGTGTGGAAGCTGGACCGCAAGGCGCTGCAGCGTTTCCGCCTGCGGCATGTCGGTTTCGTGTTCCAGGGCTTCAACCTGTTCCCCGCGCTGGACGCGGTGGAGCAGGTGGAGCTGCCGCTCGGCTATCTGGGTCTGGGCCCCGGCGAGACGCGGCGGCGCGCCGAAGCCGCGCTGGACGAGGTGGGCCTGGCGCATCGCCGGTACATGCGACCGGCCGAACTCTCCGGCGGCGAGAAGCAGCGCGTGGCCATTGCGCGCGCGCTGGCCAAGCGTCCGCAGCTGCTGTTCGCCGACGAACCCACCAGTGCGCTGGATTCGGTCAGCGGCCAGACCGTCATCGACATCCTGCATCGCGCCGCGCGCGCGCATGGCACCATGGTGCTGTGCGCCAGCCACGATCCCCGCCTGATCGCGCACGCCGACCGCGTGCTGCGCATGGAGGACGGTCGCGTGCTGGCCGACGAACATCACCCCCATCCGCCTTCCAAACCGGACGCCGCGCCATGAGACCGCTCCATCTGCTGCTGATCCTGGGTTGCGCCTTGGCGCTCGCCGGTTGCGGTGCGGCGCGCAGCGGCGATCCGGCGCCGGCCTCGCCATGGGTGGCGGCGGCGCGGGGCCAGGTCCAGGTCGAGGGCGGGCTGCTGCAGGTGCGCGCCGGCGTGCCGGCCCAGGTGCAGGCGGTGCCGGTGCGCGACGGCGAGGCGGTCAAGGCCGGCCAGCTGCTGGTCCGGCTGGACGACGGTGCGGCACGCATCGCCGTTCGGCTGGCTGTGGCGCAACTGGCCCAGGCGCGCGCGCAGCGCGATGAGCTGGCCGCAGGCGAGGCGGCCGTACGGCAGCGCGCGCAGCGGCTGGCTGCAGCCGCGGCCGCCGACGCTGCGCCGGGGCAGGAGCTCAGTGAAGCCGACGCCGCATGGGCCCGGCTGCAGGCGCGCATCAAGGCGGCCGGCGCGGCCGTGCAGGTGGCGCAGGCGCATGTGGACGCTGCGCGCTACCGGCTCTCGCTGTACGCGGTGCGCGCACCGGTGGCCGGGCACGTCGTGCAGCGCCAGGTGCAGGTGGGCGCGCGTGTTTCACCGCAGGATCCGCTGCCGCTGCTGGAGCTGCTGCCCGAGCGGCCGCTGATCGTGCGCGCCGAGCTGAACGAAGCCTATGCCGGCAAAGTCCATCCGGGAATGCGCGCCGAAGTCGTGCTGGATACCGGCGGCGGTCCCCGCTATCCCGCGCACGTGGTGCGGCTGGGGCTGGTGTACGGGACGCCGGCGCTGGGGCCTGCACACGATCAGCCGGACGATGCGCGCGATCTGCCCTGCGTGCTGCAGCTGGACGCCCCCGGTCTGCGGGTGGGCCAGCGTGTGCTGGTTCACTTCCTGCCGCTGCGGCCGGGCTCCTGAACCCGTGTTCAGGCAACTTTTGCCGCACAATCGTGGTCCCAGTACTCCCTTCGCGTCCGTATGTGCCGCGGCCATCGCGGCGGATCTCCCTGTTCCGGATAGGTTTCGTCCATGACTGCGTGGACCATCGTGTGTGATTTCGACGGCACCGTCAGCATCGGGGATGTCACCGACGTGCTGCTGGAGCGCTTCGGTGCGCCGGGCTGGGAAGAGCTGGAAACCGCCTGGCAGATGGGCGAGATCGGCTCGCGTGCCTGTCTGGCCGGTCAGGTGGCCCTGCTCGATGCCAGCCCGGCGCAGCTCGACGCGGCCATCGACTCGATCGCCCTCGATCCGGCGTTTCCCGCGTTCGTCGCCGATGCGCGCGCCGCCGGCGTGTCCCTGACCGTGGTCAGCGATGGGCTGGATCGTGCCATCCGCACCCTGTTGCAGCGCTACGGTCTGGGCGACCTGCCGGTCGTGGCCAATCACCTGGAGCGGTCCGGTCCGCGCAGTTGGCGTCTGGAGTTTCCGCATTCCAACCCGGCCTGCCGCGCCGCCAGCGGCACCTGCAAGTGCGAGCGCGCCGAGGGCTTGCGCCGGCAGGCGCCGCGCGTGCTGCTGATCGGCGACGGCAGCTCCGATTTCTGTGTCGCCGGTTCGGCCGATTTCGTGTTTGCCAAGCACCGCCTGGTCGCGCACTGTCGCGAGCACGGCTATGCGCATCTGCCCATGCACGGTTTCGCCGACGCGCGCGCGGCGCTGCCGCGCCTGCTGGCGGGCGAGCTGCTGGCGCAGTCCCACCGTTTCCACCAAGGTACCTGATCCATGCCGCACGCCGACCCCCACCACGTCGTCGCTTTCGCCGGCGCGCCCACGCGCGGCGAGGCCGAACTGCTGGCCGACGAGGCCCGCTACTGCTCGTTCGGCGACACCGTGCACTACACCGATCCGCCGAAGATCTTCGCCCGCTGCGAAGGCAGCTACATGTACGACCGCGCCGGGGTGCCCTACCTGGACCTGCAGATGTGGTATTCGGCGTGCAACTTCGGCTATGCCAACCCGCGCCTCAACGAGGCGCTGAAGCGCCAGATCGACACCCTGCCGCAGGTGGCCAGCCAGTACCTGCACGCAGAGAAGATTGAACTGGCCAAGATCATCGCCCGGGATGCCGAGCGCAAGTTCGGCCTGCCCGGGCGCGTGCACTTCAACGTCGGCGGCGCGCAGGCGGTCGAGGACTCGCTGAAGCTGGTGCGCAACTTCAAGGGCGGCAAGAGCCTGATGATGGCCTACGAGGGCGGCTATCACGGCCGCACGCTGGGCGCCTCGGCGATCACCTCCAGCTACCGCTACCGCCGTCGCTACGGCCATTTCGGCGACCGCGCGATGTTCCTGCCGTTCCCCTACCACTTCCGCGGGCCCAGGGGCATGAGCAAGGAGGAATACGGCGAGCAGCTGGTGCGCGAGTTCGCGCGCCTGTTCGAGACCGAGTACTACGGCGTGTGGGATCCCAAGGCGGGCGAGTGCGAGTACGCCGCGCTGTACGTCGAGCCGCTGCAGGGCACCGGCGGCTACGTGGTGCCGCCGAAGAACTACTTCGCCGGCATCAAGAACGTGCTGGACCAGCACGGTGTGCTGATGGTGGTCGACGAGATCCAGATGGGTTTTTACCGCACCGGCAAGCTGTGGGGCATCGAGCACTTCGGCGTCAGTCCCGACGTGATCGTGTTCGGCAAGGCGCTGACCAATGGCCTGAATCCGCTGTCCGGCCTGTGGGCGCGCGAGGAACTGATCAACCCCGGGCGGTTCCCGCCAGGCTCCACGCATTCGACCTTCAACGCCAACCCGCTGGGTACCGCGGTGGGTCTGGAGACCATGCGCATGCTGGGCGAGACCGACTACGAGGCGATGGTCACGGCCAAAGGCGCACACTTTCTCGAAGGCCTGCGCGACCTGCAGAAGCGCCATCCGGAGATCGGCGACGTCGACGGCCTGGGTCTCGCCCTGCGCGCGGAGATCTGCGAGGCCGACGGCTTCACGCCCAGCAAGAAGCTGGTCGACCGCATGGTCGATATCGGCCTGGCCGGCGGGCTCGAGCACAAGGGCAGCAGGATCGGCCTGGTGCTGGACGTCGGCGGTTACTACAAGAACGTGATCACCTTCGCGCCGTCGCTGCACATCAGCCGCGAGGAGATCGATCTGGGCATCGCCCTGCTGGACCAGCTGATCACGCGCGCCAAGCGGCTGCCGTGAGCGGCCGCGCCGCCGGCGGCGCGCCGGTGCGGCCTACAATCGGCGCATGGACATCTTCAAGGTCTTCACCATCGAGGTCGCGCACCGGCTGACCGCGGTTCCGCCGGACCACAAGTGCGCGCGTCTGCACGGCCACTCGATCCGCATCGAGGTGCACGTCAGCGGCGAGCCGGACCCGCGATCGGGATGGGTCTGCGACTTCGCGGAGATCAAGCGCGCGTTCCAGCCGCTGTACGCGCAGTTGGACCACAACTACCTCAACGACCTGCCCGGACTGGACAACCCCACCAGCGAGAATCTTGCGCGCTGGATCTGGCAGCGCCTGCAGCCGGTGCTGCCCGGCCTCAGCGGTCTGGTCGTGCACGAGACCTGCACGGCCGGGGTGCGCTATCGCGGCGAGCCCGGCTGAGGGGCGCTGAACATGTTGTGGCGCAACATGGGCGAGTCAAACCGCATCAGGTCCAGGAATCCACTTTCCCGGCGGATTTGAAATGCAATCTGAACCACGGGCAGAACGGGAATGTTGCATTGCACAAAAAACGGTGCTACGGTAGCTCCACGCTCAAACCAGCCCGAGGAGGCTGCCATGAACAACACCGCATTCGACACCACCGTCTGGACCGATGCCATCACCACCGCCGGCCGCGACCTGCAGGCCGCCGCGCTGAAGGCGCAGGCCACCACCTTCGACACCCTGGGCGCCCTGCTGGCGCAGCACTTCGAAACGCTGGGCAAGGAAACCGAGTCCGCCCTGGCGTTCGGCCGCGAGGCGCTGGCCGCGCGCGATGTGGAATCCTTCGGCGCGCTGGTCGGCAAAGGCATCGACGTGGCGCGCAGCCAGGCCGAGACCGCCCTGGACCACAGCCGCAAGGTGGCGGCAACACTGAACCGGCATTTCGAAACCATGCAGGGCCTTGCCGCGAAGCAGGCCGCGCAGGTCAAGCCCATCAAGGGCTGATGACCGCAGCGATGCCGCGGGGGCTCCCTCCCTCGGCTTCCGCGGCGCCACGGGCCGGCTTGACCGGCCCGTTTTTTTGCCCGCGCCTCGCCGGGATCCGAGCAGCACGCCCGGCATGAGACAGCCATTGCCGTGCGCGCGACGCGGCTGCTATTCTTTTACGGCTTTGAGGCAGGCGGCCGGCGAACTCGCGATGCGGGCTGGACGCAAGGCGGTTCCGGTGCGCAGTTCCATCGCAGGCGGCAGACGTTTCGCGACGTACAGCATCGCGCTGCAGCTCGGCATCACGCTGCTGCTGGCCGCGGTGTGGGCGGCTGCGCAGGGGACGCCGGCGGCGCTGGCGGTGGGCTTCGGCGGCGGCGCGGTGGCGCTGGGCAATGCCCTGTTCGCGCTGCGCGTGTTCGGCGCGGGTGCGGCGCCGGCACGGCAGGCGCTGCGCGGCCTGTATGCCGGCGAAGCGCTGAAGCTGGGGCTGTCCGTGGTCATGCTGTATGTGGCCATCGCCGTGCTCGAGCTGCCGTTTCTGCCGCTGCTGACGGGTCTGGTTTTGGCGCAAATCGTGTTTTGGATCGCCCTAGTCGCAATCAGGTGAGCGGATGTCTGGCAGTGCGGAGCAAACCGCCGGCGGCGGCATGACGGAATACATTCAGCACCACCTGCACAACCTGCAGTGGCGGGTGGGCGCCGGGCCGTTCTGGATCATCAACATCGACACCGTTGCCGTCACTCTGGTGCTGATGGCGATCGTGCTGGGTGTGTTCATCCTCACCGCGCGTCGCGCCACGGCCGATGTGCCGGGCCGCTTCCAGGCCTTCCTGGAAATGCTGGTCAGCGCCGTGGACGAGTTCGTGCGCGAAACCTTCCACGGCTCCAGCAAGCTGATCGCACCGCTGTCGTTGACCATCTTCGTACTGGTGTTCCTGATGAACTTCATGGACATCATTCCCGTGGACCTGCTGCCCTGGCTGGGTCGCGAGGCAGGTCTCCCCTACCTGCGCGTCGTGCCCACCGCCGACCTCAATACCACGCTGGGCATGGCGCTGGCGGTGTTCGTGCTGATCCAGTACTTCGGCCTGCAGCACAAGGGCCCGAGACAGTTCTTCAGGGAGATGTTCACCGCGCCATTCCATGCCCATGGCTTCGCCGCGGTGGCCCTGGCCCCGGTGAACTTCCTGCTGCGCTTGATCGAAGAGGCGGTGCGTCCCATTTCGCTCAGCCTGCGATTGTTCGGCAACATGTATGCCGGCGAACTCATCTTCGTGCTGATCGCGGTGATGACCCTTGGTGCCAGTCTTCTGCACGGGCTCACCTACCTGATGGGACCGGCGCAGTTCCTGGCCGATTTCGCCTGGGTCCTGTTCCACCTGCTGGTCATCACCCTCCAGGCTTTCATCTTCATGATGCTGACCATCGTCTATCTCAGCATGGCCGCCGAGCATCACTGATCCCTTTCCGTCTTCTCTCTTCCGTCAACCCGAATTCCACACCGGAGAACACCATGGAGCACGCCGCCTCGATCGCCAATGTCATGGGCATGACGATGATTGCTGCAAGTTTGCTGATCGGACTGGGCGCCCTCGGCGCTGCGATCGGATTCGGCATACTCGGCGGCAAGTTTCTGGAAGGCGCCTCGCGCCAGCCGGAGCTGACCCCGATGCTGCAGATCAAGATGTTCATCGTCGCCGGCCTGCTCGATGCGATTCCGATGATCGGCGTGGCGATCGGCCTGCTGCTGATCTTCGCCAACCCCTTCCTCTCGCAGCTGGGCAGGTAAGCGTTCGCGATTTCTTCGAATACCGCATCGAGGCCGTAGGAAGCTCCTGATGGACATCAACCTGACCCTGCTGATCCAGAGCCTGGCGTTCTTCGCGGTCGTCCTGCTGATGATGAAATACGCCTGGCCGCTGTTCATGGCAGCCATCGAGGAACGCCAGAAGCGCATCGCCGAGGGCCTGGCCGCGGCCGAGCGCGCGCGCGCCGAGCTGCGCGATGCCGACGCGCGCGTGGCCGAGGAGATCAAGGCCGCGCGCCAGCAGGCGGCCGAGATCATCGACCGCGCCCAGCACCAGGCCAACCTGCTGCTGGACAAGGCGCGCGAGGATGCGCAGGCCGAGATGCAGCGCCAGCGGGCCGCCGCCGAGACCGAGATCGCCGCGGCCACGGCACGTGCGCGCGAGGAGCTCAGCGCACGCGTCGGTGAACTGGTGCTGGCCGGTGCCAGCAGGATCCTGCAGCGCGAGGTGGACGCCAGCACCCACCGCCGGTTGCTGGACGAACTGGCGTCCGAGATCTGACCATGGCGCAGGCGCTGACTCTCGCCCGGCCCTACGCGCGCGCCGCCTTCGGCGCGGCGCGCGCTGAGCAGCAGACGGCCTCGTGGGCGGCCTGCCTGGCGTTCGCGGCGCAGGTCGCACTCGACCCGCAGATCGTCGCACTGCATGGCGATCCGCGCGTCACGCCGGGCCAGATGCAGGCCCTGCATCTGCCGCCGGATGCCGCCAGCGGCGGTGCGTTCGCGCGTTTTCTTGAAGTGCTGGCCGTGGCCGGGCGGCTGCGCCTGCTGCCGTACATCCGCGACGAGTTCGACGCGCTGCTGCGCGAATCCGAGTCGACGCTCGAGGTCAACGTGACCAGCGCGCAGGCACTGGACGAGGCCGCGCAGGCGCGTCTGGGTGAGGCGCTGGCGCGCCGCTACGGGCGCCGCATCCAGCTCAGCCTGCGCCAGGACCCGGCGCTGCTCGCCGGCGTCGTGCTCGAGGTCGCCGGCGAGGTGATCGACGGTTCCGTACGCGGCCGACTGCAGCGCCTGGCCGGCGCGCTGACGCACGGGGACTGACGGCAGCGCGGCCCGCGCATACACACCACATTCGCGACCGCCCCGCCCGCGCGGGGCTCCACGGGAAGAAGTCCATGTCCAGTACCACGCTCAATCCTTCCGAAATCAGCGAACTGATCAGGCACCGCATCGAGCAGTTCAAGCTCGGTGCCGAGGCGCGCAACGAAGGCACGCTGATCAGCGTGTCCGACGGCATCGTGCGCATCCATGGTCTGGCCGAGGCGATGCAGGGCGAGATGATCGAACTGCCCGGCGACACCTACGCGCTGGCGCTCAACCTCGAGCGAGACTCGGTGGGCGCCGTGGTGCTGGGCGACTACGAGCACCTGCGCGAGGGCGACCGCGTCAAGACCACCGGCCGCATCCTCGAAGTGCCGGTGGGCGAGGCGCTGCTGGGCCGCGTGGTCAACGCGCTGGGCCAGCCCATCGACGGCCGCGGCGCGATCGCCGCCGCCGGCACCGGACCGATCGAGAAAGTCGCCCCCGGCGTGATCTGGCGCAAGTCGGTGGAACAGCCGGTGCAGACCGGCTACAAGTCGATCGACGCCATGATCCCGATCGGCCGCGGCCAGCGCGAGCTGGTGATCGGCGACCGCCAGACCGGCAAGACCGCGCTGTGCGTCGATGCCATCATCAACCAGAAGGGCTCCGGCGTTAAGTGCATCTACGTCGCCGTCGGCCAGAAGCAGAGCTCGATCGCGGCCGTGGTGCGCAGGCTCGAGGAATACGGTGCGCTGGAGCACACCATCATCGTCGCCGCCTCGGCGTCCGAGTCGGCCGCGATGCAGTACATCGCGCCCTACGCCGGCTGCACCATGGGCGAGTATTTCCGCGACCGTGGCCAGGACGCGCTGATCATCTACGACGATCTCACCAAGCAGGCCTGGGCCTACCGCCAGATCTCGCTGCTGCTGAGGCGCCCGCCGGGCCGCGAGGCGTATCCCGGTGACGTGTTCTACCTGCACTCGCGCCTGCTCGAGCGCGCCGCGCGTGTCAACGAGGAGTACGTCGAGAAGGCCACCGCGGGCCAGGTCAAGGGCAGGACCGGCTCACTGACCGCGCTGCCGATCATCGAGACGCAGGCCGGCGACGTGTCCGCATTCGTGCCGACCAACGTGATCTCGATCACCGACGGCCAGATCTTCCTCGAGACCGACCTGTTCAACGCCGGCATCCGTCCGGCGGTCAACGCCGGCATATCGGTCTCGCGCGTGGGCGGCGCGGCGCAGACCAGGATCATCAAGAAGCTGGGCGGCGGCGTGCGCCTGGCGCTGGCGCAGTACCGCGAGCTTGCGGCATTCGCGCAGTTCGCCTCCGATCTGGATGCGGCCACGCGCGCGCAGCTCGAGCGTGGCCAGCGTGTCACCGAGCTGATGAAGCAGAAGCAGTACAGCCCGCTGTCGGTGGCGGACATGGCGGTGTCGCTGTACGCCGCCAACGAGGGCCATCTCGACGATCTGAAGGTGATCGAGGTACTGCCCTTCGAGCACGCGCTGCACCAGTTCATGCGCCAGAACCACGGCGCGCTGATGCAGTCGATCGACGCCAGCGGCGACTGGAACCAGGACATCGAGGGCACCTTCAGGCAGGCGCTCGCCGAGTTCAAGAAGACCGGCAGCTGGTAACCCGCCCCGAGGTTTGCAGACGTGGCCAACGCACGCGAAATCCGCAGCAAGATCCGCAGCACGCAGAACATGCGCAAGGTCACGCGCGCGCTGGAGATGGTCTCGGCCTCGAAAATCCGCAAGGCGCAGGACATGATGCGCGCCTCGCGCCCGTACGCGCGCCTGATGCGCCAAGTGGTCGGCCACATCGCCGGCGCCAGCACCGAGTACCGGCATCCGTTCCTGGCGCGGCGCGAAACGGTGAAGCGGGTCGGCTATCTGGTGATCTCTTCCGACCGCGGCCTGTGCGGCGGCCTCAACGCCAACCTGCAGCGCAAGCTGCTGGCGGAGATCCGCGCCTGGCGTGCGCAGGGCGTCGAGGTCGACGTGGTCGTGGCGGGCCAGAAGGCGCTGCAGTTCTTCCGCCGCCTCAAGGACATCCGGCTGGCGGGCTCGGTCACGCACCTGGGCGAGCGGCCGCGTATCGAGGACCTGGTGGGCGTGATCAAGGTGCTGCTGGACGCCTACAGCGCCGATCGTCTCGACCGCGTGTTCCTGGCCTACAACGATTTCATCAACACCATGAGCCAGAAGCCCACGGTGGATACCTTGCTGCCGTTGCCGGCCGCGCAGGGCATCGAGGTCGGCCACGACTGGGATTACCTGTACGAACCCGACGCGCAGAGCGTGCTCGACCCGGTACTCAAGCGCTACATCGAAGCGCTGGTGTACCAGGGCGTGCTGGAAAACCTCGCCAGCGAGCACGCGGCGCGCATGGTGGCCATGAAGAGCGCCTCGGACAACGCCAGCAAGCTGATCGAAACCTTCACCCTGATCTACAACAAGGCCCGCCAGGCGGCGATCACGCAGGAAATCAGCGAGATCGTCGGCGGCGCCGCCGCGGTCTGACGGTGCGCGCGGTCGGATACGGCACACTGCGCGCGGCACGCGACAACATCCAACGAGTTCCGGAGTCAACGCAATGAGCCAAGGCAAAGTGGTGCAGATCATCGGCGCGGTGGTGGACGTGGAGTTCCCGCGCGACCAGGTGCCGAGGGTGTACGACGCGCTCAAGGTTCAGGGCACGGCGATCACGCTCGAGGTGCAGCAGCAGTTGGGTGACGGCGTGGTGCGCACCATCGCGCTGGGTTCCACCGACGGGCTCAGGCGCGGTCTGGTTGCCGGGAACACCGGTGCGGGCATCAAGGTGCCGGTGGGCAAGGGTACGCTGGGACGCATCCTCGACGTGCTCGGCAACGCCATCGACGAGGCCGGTCCGGTGCAGGCTTCCGACCACTGGGAAATCCATCGCGACGCGCCTGCCTATGCCGATCAGGCCGCGGCCAGCGAGTTGCTGGAAACCGGCATCAAGGTGATCGATCTGGTGTGTCCGTTCGCCAAGGGCGGCAAGGTGGGACTGTTCGGCGGCGCGGGCGTCGGCAAGACCGTCAACATGATGGAACTGATCAACAACATCGCCAAGCAGCACAGCGGCCTGTCGGTGTTCGCCGGCGTGGGCGAGCGCACGCGCGAGGGCAACGACTTCTACCACGAGATGAAGGACTCCAACGTCCTTGACAAGGTGGCGATGGTCTACGGCCAGATGAACGAGCCGCCGGGCAACCGCCTGCGCGTGGCGCTCACCGGCCTGACCCTGGCCGAGTATTTCCGCGACGATATCGACCCGGCCACCGGAAAAGGGCGCGACATCCTGTTCTTCGTCGACAACATCTACCGCTACACGCTGGCCGGCACCGAGGTGTCCGCACTGCTGGGCCGCATGCCGTCGGCGGTGGGCTACCAGCCCACCCTGGCCGAGGAAATGGGCGCGCTGCAGGAGCGCATCACTTCGACCAGGACCGGCTCGATCACCTCGATCCAGGCCGTGTACGTGCCCGCCGACGATCTCACCGATCCCTCGCCGGCCACCACCTTCGCGCATCTGGACTCGACCGTCACGCTCAGCCGGCAGATCGCCTCGCTGGGCATCTATCCGGCGGTGGATCCGCTGGACTCCACCAGCCGCCAGCTCGATCCCAACGTGATCGGCCAGGAGCACTACGACACCGCGCGCCGCGTGCAGGGCACGCTGCAGCGCTACAAGGAGCTGAAGGACATCATCGCCATCCTGGGCATGGACGAGCTTTCGGAAGAGGACAAGCTCACCGTGTCGCGTGCGCGCAAGATCGAGCGCTTCTTTTCGCAGCCCTTCCACGTGGCCGAGGTGTTCACCGGATCGCCCGGCAAGTACGTCACGCTGAAGGAGACCATCCGCGGCTTCAAGATGATCTGCGACGGCGAGTGCGACCACCTGCCCGAGCAGGCGTTCTACATGGTCGGCGGCATCGACGAGGTGTTCAGGAAGGCCGAGGAAATGGACGCCAGGAAGGCCGCCTAGGAGCCGGGACCCGGTTCGCGAGTCCCGCAACCGAGCGGAGTGAGAACACCATGAGCACCATCCGTTGCGACATCGTCAGCGCCGAAGCCGAGATCTTCCACGGCGAAGCCACGCTCGTGGTGGCCTGCGGCGTCATGGGCGAGCTGGGCATTGCGCCGCGCCATGCGCCGCTGATCACCCGGCTGAAGCCGGGCCAGGTCGAGGTGGTGCAGCCCGATGGCCAGCGGCTCTCGTTCTACGTCTCCGGCGGCATCCTTGAGGTGCAGCCGCAAGTGGTGACGGTGCTGGCCGACACCGCGCTGCGCGCCGCCGACATCGACGAAGCCGCCGCCCTCAAGGCCAAGCGGGACGCGGAGGACGCGATCGCGCAACGGCAGGATGCCCTCGAATTGGCCGAGGCGCAGGCGCAACTGGCGCAGGCCATCGCGCAGTTGCAGGCGCTGGAGCGTCTGCGCAGGCAGCTCAAGCACTGAAAGCGGCGGGATCCGCATCCGCGCGCGGACGGCGCCGGATGCCGGCGCGCCACACCGGTCGCGGGCCATCCGCGTTCGCCCTCCTCCACCCCTGCTGCCGTGGGAAGTGGGCCGGGCGGCGCGTCACTGCGCGCCGCCGCCGTCCCGTGCGTCCAGCCAGTGCAACTGCACGCCGGGCCCCGCGTACAGCACCTGTGCGCGCTGGTCGCGGCCGATGGCCCCGGCCAGCACCTGCAAATCGGCCAGCATGGAGGCGGGGCAGAGTCCGTTTCCCGAGGTGGCGAGGCTGCGTTCGGCAATCACCGTGCTGCCCTCGATGCGGTAGCGCGCCCGGTAGCTGCCGGCGGCGTTGCGGAAATCGACATCGGACGGAATGGCGATGAAATGGCTGCCGGACGGGAAATCGAGGCGCGTGTCGCTGCGGTGCACGCTGCCGTAGCAGGCGATTGGCAGCAGCCGGGTGGAGGCATCGCCGCCCGGCACGTTGATCCAGGTGCCCGAACCGGGAATGGCAATGGCCGCGGGACCCGGCAACCGGGCGAACTGCGGAACGCGGATCTGCGAGCGCACCGCGAAGGGTCTGGCGAAATCCAGCGGGTTGCCGAACCGCAGATCGCCCGTGCCCTGCAGTCCGCGCGCGGCCAGCAGCGACTGCACGAGGAACTTCTCCTGTCCGGCTCGCACGTTGAGATAGTAGGCGCGCATGCCGATGTCGGCGGCGCCGACGCCGCTCTGGCTGGAATCGGCCACCAGAGTGCCGTCCGCGGCGATGCTGCTGTGGTCGTGGTCCAGATAGGCATTGGTGCGTGCATCGAAACCGGGCGTGCGCAGCACGCGCGGCGTGGCCGGTACCGGCCTCACCAGGACCACCTGGTGGTCCAGGTCGCCGCTGGGCAGTTCGCCGAACGGCGCCTCGCCCACGGTGGAGTCGACGAACAGCTTCCACTCGGGCAGGTAGGTGATGATGTGGTTGAAGTGGTTGGCGGCCACACGCGGCGGGCGGTTGGGGCCGCCGGCATCGATCAGCGCGCCGACCGCATCGATCCCCTTGGCGGCCATCAGCGCCTCCAGCAATGTGGCGTGGTCCTTGCAGTCGCCGTAGCGGTTGGCGATCACCGTGTCGGCATCGTGCGGCACGATGCCGCCGACGCCGAGATACACGGCCACGTAGCGGATGTGTCGGGTCACCCAGTCGTAGATCGCCACCGCCTGGGCCCGCTTGCCGGTGATGCCGCGGGTGATCGCGTCGGCGAGGGCGCGCACCTTCGACGTCACCGCAGCCTTGGCCCGGGCGCGCGCCCAGTAGGCATCGCCGATGGCGGCGTCGTCGGGGAAGGTGCTGACGGCCACGCGCGGGGAGAACACGTACGGATTGGGCGCGATGGCCTCGGGTGCCATCGGCGGCACGTCGTCCAGTGCGAATCCGATCCGTCTGCGGCCCTTGCCGGGCTGACCGTGAGGTGTCCACGGCCGCATGCCGTACGCCTCGACGTGCAGGTCCAGTCCCCGCGGGAAGTCGTAGCTGAGGCGCACCTTGCCCCAGGCGGCATAGCGCGAATAGCTCTCCATATCGCTGAACTGGCCGGGAAACAGCGGCGTGTGCGTGTCGATGCGCACGCGGTAATGCAGCGTGGCGCCCACCGCAAGCTGCGGGAACACGATGATGCGCAGTTCGGTATCGGAGAACATGGGTGCGCCGACGCCGGCGTTGTCCAGCTTGGTGAAGATCTGGTTCCTGCCCACCTCGATGCGCTGCCCCTCCGGCGTCCGCACCCAGGCGGAAAGCACGGTGAGCGTCTGCCGCGAGACGCTGTAGGGCAGGTGCACGCTGCTCCATTCGGCGATGCCGGCGACGGAATCGATGCGCACCGTGCGGCTCACCGTTTCCGCACAGGCACCGTTGCGCTCGATACGGAAGGCGTCTGCCAGCAGCAGCGTGGTGCTGGCCGGTGTCACCTGGGCTGTGGCCGGAGCCGGAACTACCGCGGGTATCCCCGCCGCGGATGGAGATGCGGCGGCGGCGCTTCGCGCCGGCAACGGCGATGCCAACAATGCCAGGAGGAGGCCGGTCGCGATGGCAGGACGCATGGGTTCACCATCCGTGCGGGCGTGGTCGGGTACGGGACGGCGCACGCGGATGCATGGTTGCGGCGTCGCGCCCGCCGTTACCGGCCGATCGGCGTCGCGCCCGCCGCCAGCAGACGCTGGTTGAGCGCCGCCAGCAGCGGTCCTCGCAATCGCTGCCAGTGCAGCAGCGCACGCGTCAGCGTGGCGTGGGCCAGGCGATAACCCTGTTTGGCGTCGGGTGTCGGCGGTACATCGGCGTTGTCCACCGCATGTTCCAGTGCGGTCAGACGCGCATCCAGCGCGGTGAGGCTGTTGACATGGCTGGGCGGCGTGCCCACCGAATTGGAAGGGTCGGGCGGCGGGATATCGCTGAGCGCCGCCAGTTCGGCGCCGTAGCGCTCGAGTTCGCTGCGCAGAGTCGCATTGACGCCGGTTTCCGCCTTGACCAGCGCGGCCTGCAGCCGTCCGGCCTGCACCAGGGCCGTGGCCAGCGTGGCGCGGTCGGATTCGATGGCCTGCGCAAGCGCCTGCTGGCGCGCATAGTCGGCAGCATCCATGCCGCGCACGCGCGGATCGGGCAATACCTGCAGCGTACGCACGGAAGCTTGGCCGTCCACCCGCAGTACCACGCGGTACGTACCCGGCGTAGCCCACACGCCGTCGCTCCAGGCGCCGTCCTTGGCCAGCGCGGCGGGTGCCGCCCAGTGCAGATCCCACACGAAGCGGTGCATGCCGGGCGTGGTGGCCAGCGGCGTGGGCTGCTGCACCCATTCAGGCGCGATGTGGATCTTGGCGAGGTTCACGCCGGGCAGTGCATCGGCGCTGTCATAGCGGCGCACCAGCCGGCCCTGCGCGTCGTAGATGCTGAGCGTGATGCGCCGGGCCGGGGTCTTCAGCGCGTAGTCGAGATAGGCGCCCTGCGGCGGATTCTGGCCGCGCGGCTCGCTCATGGGCAGCGGCGTGCCGGAAAAACCGATCGGCCGCACGCGGTAGGCCGGCGCCGGCGCGAAGAAGTAGTCGCCGCGGGCGGCCGCGGCCTGCGCCATCTGCCGCAGCGGGGTGATGTCGTCCATGATCCAGATGCCGCGCCCGTGCGTGGCGATCACCAAATCGTTGTCCTTGACCAGCAGATCGCGCACCGATGTCACCGGTAGATTCTGCTGCAGCGGCTGCCAGCGGCCGCCGTCGTCGAAGGAGACGAACACGCCGAACTCGGTGCCCGCGTACAGCAGGCCGGGTGTCACTGGGTCGACGGTGACCACGTTGACGAAATCGCGCGCCGGGATGCCGGCATCGATGGCCTGCCAGGTCTTGCCGCCGTCGCGCGTACGGTAGATGTAGGGATGGAAGTCATCCAGGCGATGGCGGTCGATGGCGATGTACGCCACCTGTGCATTGCGCGGCGAAGCGGCGATGGCCGCCACTTTCGACCATGCCGTCAGCGGTGCCGGCGTCACATTGGTCCAGTGCGCGCCGCCGTCGTGCGTGACCCACACCAGCCCGTCGTCGGTGCCGGCCCAGATCAGTCTGGCGTCGATGGGCGATGGCGCGATGCTGTACACCACGCCGCGGCGCGGCCCGGCGATCGGGCTGTCGGTGGCGGTGCTGGCATCGAGGTTGGCCGGCACGGCGGGATCGGGCCGCGTCAGATCGGGGCTGATCGGCGTCCAGTGCGCGCCACCGTCGGTGGTGCGGAACACCCGCTGGTTGCCGAAGTACAGCGCCCCGGGATCGGCCTTGGAGAACACCAGCGGCAGCGTCCAGGTGGCGCGGTACAGGCCGGGGAAGGCCAGGGTCGGGTTGACCGACTGCGTCTGCTGGGTCCGCTGGTCGTACTTGTCCACCGAACCGCCGTAGGTGTTGCCGTAGATCAGGTCCGGATCGCGCGGATCGATCGCGATCTCGCCGCTCTCGCCGCCCGCGGTTAGCTCGTGGAACTGCATCATGCTGATGCCGTCGACGCCATGACCGCTCTGGCTGGGCAAGCACACCGCGCCGGAGTCCTGCTGCGCGCCGCATACCCAGAACGGGAAGCGGTTGTCGGTGGTGACGTGATAAATCTGCGCGGTCGGCTGGTTGTACCAGCTCGACCAGGTCTTGCCGCCGTCGATGCTGACCACCGCACCCTGATCCACGCCCAGCATGCGGTGCGTCGGGTCGCGCGGGTCGATCCAAAGCACGTGGTAGTCGTCGCCGCCCGGCGCGCCCTTGATCGGCACGAAGGTCTTGCCGCCGTCGCGCGATTCGTACAACGCGGTATTGGCCGCGTAAACTACATCCGGATTGCGCGAGCTGACGGTGATGCCGCCGAAGTACCAGCCGCGCTGCCACACGCGCACGTCCACGGACACGTGGGTCCAGTGCGCGCCGCCGTCGTCCGAGCGGTACAGGCCGCCGGCCTTGGCGTCGACCATCGCGTACACGCGCTGCGGATCGCTGGGCGCCACGGCGATGCCGATACGGCCCGGGTGGGCGGCGAAGCCATGCGCCGGCTGGCTGATCTCGGTCCAGTGCGCGCCGCCGTCGGTGGATTTGTACAGGCCCGAGCCGGGGCCGTTGGAGGGCGGATAGGTGTTCCAGGGCGGACGCCGCGTCTGCCACAGCGCGGCGTAGATCACCCGGGAGTCGCCGGGCTGGAAGGCGAGATCGATGGCGCCGGTGTTGTCGTTCTTGTACAGCACCTTGTGCCAGGTCCTGCCGCCGTCGGTGCTCTTGAACACGCCGCGCTGGGCGTTGGGGCCGTAGGGGTGGCCCAGCGCCGCCACGTACACCACCTCGGGGTCGTGCGGATCGACCAGCACGCTGCCGATCGCCTGGGTGTGGGTGAGGCCGATGTGGGTCCAGGTCCTGCCGGCGTCGGTGGACTTCCACATGCCGTCGCCCATGGCGATGTCCGAGCGCATGTCGGCCTCGCCGGTACCCACGTAGATCACATCCGGGTCGGAGGGCGCCACCGCGATCGCGCCGATCGATCCCACCCGCTCGGCGTCGAAGATCGGCCGCCAGGTGCGCCCGGCGTCGTCGCTGCGCCACACGCCGCCGTCCACCGCGCCGAAGTAGAAACGCTGCGGATGCTGCGGCACGCCGGTCACCGCCAGTACGCGGCCGCCGCGGAACGGACCGATCAGGCGCCACTGCAGCGCCTGCAGTTGCGCTGGCGGGATGGCTGCGGCGCCCGCCGGCGCGGCATCTGCCGCCCCGGCGCAACCGGCGAGGATCAGCGCCAGCGTGGACAACGTGATGGCGATCGGTCGGTGCATGATGCTTTCCCGGACAGGTTACGGAAGCGGATGCCGCGCGCCGCGCGGTCCGACGCACCGGGGTTGGACCGGCAGGGTGCGCACAAGTTCGCCAGTGCCGCCCGCCCGGCGGGTTGCGGAATCAGCCGGGCAGCCGCGGCAGGCCCTGGGCGTCACGCTGTTCGATGGCGATGGGGCGGGTATCCATGCGGCGCGCTGCGGACAGCGGCTGTGCGTCCTCATCGCGCGCCATGCGCAGCGCATTGCGGAAGGCGCGCGCGGCATCGGGCGACTGGCCCAACGACAGCAGGGTCTCGCCCAGCAGTTCCCAGGCCTCTGCCGTGGGGGCCAGGCCCAGCGCGCGCTCCAGCGCATCGCGCGCGGCGGCCGGCTGATGCAGGCCCAATTGCAGCCGGCCGATGGCGGTCAGCAGTGCGGCGTCGTTGGGGTGACCCTCCAGCCAGTGCTGCGCGCGTTCCAGCCGTGCCGGCAGGGTGGCGTCATCGCCCAGCGCCGACCATGCCTCGAGCAGGCGCGGATCCCAGCTGCGGCCCAGTGCCTGTTCGATCTCGTCCATGGCGGCCAGCCCGGCGCCGAACTGCGCGGCGCGGCGGGCGAACGCGGCCACCACCGCAGGCGGTTGCCGCTGCGCGCGCGAGAGGTCGGCCCACAATGCGTTGATCGCGGCCGCGCCGTGGGCTTCGGCGATGGCGCGTTCGAGCACGCGCGACTCCAGTTCGGCATAGGCCGCGGCGCCCAGGGCGGCACTGGCCCGCAGCGGCTCGAGCGCACTGCGCGCGCGGTCGATGCGCCCGGCCGCCAGCGCGGCCTCGGCCAGCTCCACCCAACCCGCCGGTGGCAACTGGCCGCTCTCGGCGGCGGGCACCAGCAGCGCCAGTGCCTCTTCCGCGCGCCCCTCACGGCGCAGGACGCGCGCGCGCAGCACACGCGCCGCGCGCGGAGCCCGCTGGCTGGCTTCGTCCAGCGCCTCCAGCGCCCGGGCTGCTTCGCCGCGGCGATAGGCGGCCTCGGCCTCGGCCAGCAATGCCGGCGCGCGCAGCGGACCGAAGCGCGCGGCGCGCATCAGCGCGCGCTGGGCGTCACCGTGGCGGCCTTCGATGAGCGCCAGCAGTCCTTCGGAGAAACGCCTGCGGCTGATGCGGCGATGCCGCCGCGACATCGCGCCGAACGGCCAGCGCAGCAGCCGCCAGGCCACGCCGAAGGCGATCCACGCCAGCACGACAAGCAGCGCCAGCGCCACCACCGTGCTCTCGAGCTGCCAGCCGTGGAAGCGCAGCAGCACGTAGCCCGGATCGCTGGCCAACGCGTGCCAGGCCAGCGCGGCCACCAGCGCCGTCAGCAGCAGCCCCAGGATCCATCGCCACAGGCTCATGGCCGGCTGCTCCGCGGGGTGGGCGGTGTGGCGCCGGCCTGCAGCGCATCCAGTGCGCGCAGCCGGCGCAGTTCAGCCAGCGCCGCGGCCAGTTGCGGCAACGGTGTCTGCGGCAGCGGCTGCAGTTGCGCGAGCTGCGCGGCGAATTGCCGGGTCTGCGGCGCCTGTGCGTCGAAACGCGTCCGCAGCAGCGCGTGTGCGTCGGCCAGCGCGGCGCGGTAGGCATCGCCGTTCCAGGCCAGCAGCGCGGATTGCGCCTGCGCCAGATCCAGCGCCAGCAGTTCGTGCAGCAGTCCGCTGCCGCTGCCGGCCAGCGGCGCCTGGTCGCTGCGGCGGATACGCACCAGCGCGGCCAGCGCGTGGCCGATGCGGGCCAGGACGCCGGCCCGCGCAGGCGCCGACGGTGCCGCCGCGGCCGGCGGCAGCTGCCAGACCTGCATGCGCAGCGCGGCCAGTGTGTCCAGCTGCTGCTGACGATCCGCCGGGCGCAGCTGCTCCAGCGCGGTCATGGCGGCAGCCAGGTCGCCGCGCAGCGGTGCGTACACCGGCGCGTCGACCCCCGCCAGCGCCTGCGCGGCCAGCCGCGTGGCGTCCAGCGCGCCGGCGGCGTCATGGAACAGGCGATAGCGCTCCTCGGCCATGCGCAGCATGAACTCGGCCTCGTCCAGCCGCAGCGCCTGGCTGCCGCCGCTGCGGGACTCGCTGAGCGCGGCCAGTGCATCCTCCAGGGTGCGTGTGCGCCCGCGCAGGCCGAGCAGTTCCTCGCGCAGAGCGCGGTCGACCGCGGCGTTGTCGTCCAGCCGCTGGGTGAGCCCGGCACGTTCCTGTTGCAGGCTGCCCAGCGCATCCTGCAGCGTGCCGATGCGCTGCGCCTGCTCGTGCAGCGCCGCGCGAAGATCACTGGCGCGGCGGTAGCCGAGATGGGCCAGTACCAATGCCGCCGCCAGCGCGATCAGGGCAAGCAGCACCAGCACGCGCACGAGCAGGCGGCGGCGCGGTCCGGCGGCAGACGCGGAAATGTGCGGATCGTCCATGTCCGCATGCTAGCAGCAGCGTCGCGCGGCTCCGATCAGCCGTGGCGGCGGCGATCGGCGCGATGCACGCGCACGGCAGCCGCGATCATCGCGTCCGTCAGCGCGGAAGCCGCGGTTTCCACCCGTGCGAAGCCGGCCGTCCGCGCCGCCTGCGCCAGGCGCGTGCTGCTGGCGATGGCGCAGGCGGCCAGCAGCCGCGTGCGTGCCGCCTCGGGCAGCGCGTGCAGCAGATTCTGCAGCGCCTCGCCGCTGGAGAGCAGTACGTACAGCGGCATGCGGGCCCTGGCCAGGGCGGTCCGGTGCCGCCGGTCCAGCCGCGGCGGCTGCCGCCGGTACACCTCGGCGCGCAGTACCTGCGCGCCGCGCCCGGCCAGGGTATCGGGCAGCAGGCTGCGGCCGCCGGGTGCGCCGACCAGTCCGACCCGCGGCGGCGGCGGGTTCAGCGCGGGCATCGCCAGCAGCCCCTCGCTGTCGGCCCGTGCGGGCACCTGCGCGTCGCGCAGACCGCAACGCGCCAGCGCCCGGGCCGTTGCGGCGCCCACCGCCAGCATGCGGCTGCCGCGGTTCTGCCGCAGTGGCAGCAGTCGCGCTGCGGCGCGCACTGCGGCGGGCGAGACGAAAATGCACACCGACGCGCGCAACGCCGCCTGCAGCGCCGCCCGCGCGGCATCGGCATCCGCGGGTGGCGCCAGCCGCGTACCCGGCAACGGCAGTGGCTTGCCGCCAAGCGCCTGCACGCGCCTTGCCTCGGTGCGCGCGGTGCCGGCACTGCGGGTCAGGATCAGCGTGGCGCCGTGGAGCGGTGCTGCGGCGCCGGCATCGCGAACGGGCTGCACGTGCGCCATGGATGGATGTGCCCGGTGCGCGGCGGCGGCCTAGACGCGCTTCAGCGCCAGCACCGCATTGAGCCCGCCGAAGGCGAACGAATTGCTGAGCGCCGCCGCGACCGCCTGTTCACGCGCGGTGTTGGGCACGTAATCGAGATCGCAGGCGGGATCGGGATCGAGGAAGTTCGCCGTAGGCGGGATCACGCCCTCGCGCAGCGCCCCCAGTGTGGCCACCAGCTCCAGCGCGCCGGCAGCCCCCAGTGCGTGGCCGTGCATGGACTTGGTGGAGGACACCGCCAGCCGGTGTGCGTGTTCGCCGAACACTGCGTGGATGGCCTGCGTCTCGGTGGGATCGTTGGCCGGCGTGCCGGTGCCGTGGGCGTTGATGTAGCCGATGGCCCCGGGTGCCAGGCCGGCATCGGCCAGCGCGAGACGCATGGCGCTGGCGGCGCCTTCGGCCTTGGGAAAGACGATGTCGCCGGCATCCGCGCTCATGCCGGCGCCGGCGAATTCGGCCAGTATCGCGGCGCCGCGCGCCCGCGCGCGCTGGTACTCCTCGAGCACGAACACCGCCGCACCCTCGCCCAGCACCAGTCCGCGGCGCTGCCTGCAGAACGGCCTGCAGGTATCCTCGGCCAGCACGCGCATGGCTTCCCAGGCGCGCACGCCGCCCAGCGAGATGCAGGCCTCGGTACCGCCGGCCACGGCGATGTCGGCCATGCCGCAGCGGATCATCTGCAGCGCCTGCGCCAGCGCGTGGTTGGACGAGGCGCAGGCGCTGACCACGGCGAAGGTCGGTCCGGTCAGGCCGAACTCCATGCTGATCTGGCAGGCCGGCGCGTTGGCCATGGTCTTGACGATGGCTAGCGGATGCACGCGCGGGTTGTTGTCCGCGTACATGCGCCGCGAGGCCTCGTCGCGGGTCAGCTCGCCGCCCATGCCGGTGCCGATGATGCAGGCGCTGCGCGCGCCCAGCCCGCTGGCGCGGAACTCCAGCCCCGCCTGCGCCACCGCCTCGCGCGCGGCCACCAGCGCGAACTGGCTGACACGGTCCAGCAGCAGCAGGCGCTTCTCGTCGAAATGCGCGAGCGGATCGAACCCGCGCACCTCGGCGGCGATGCCGGCGCGCAGGCCCTCGCGCGGCAGCGACTGCAGCGGCGCGATGGCGCAGCGGCCGGACCTGAGGGCATCCCAGGTTGCGCTGGCGGTCAGGCCCAGCGGCGTCACCGCGCCCCAGCCGGTGATGGCCACGCGCCGCATGCGTGGTGCTCAGCCGTTGCCGGCCGGTGGCGGCGTGGCGGCCTTTTCGGCCAGCAGTTTCTCGACGGTATCCACCAGTCCCTTGACCGACTCGGTGTCGAAGTTGGGATCGCGGTCGGGCATGGTGATCTTGAAGTGGTCCTCGATCTCGAACAGGATCTGTACCGCATCCAGCGACTGGATTTCGAGGTCCTTCAGTGTCGAGTCCAGGGTGATCTTCGCGCGATCGATATTGGCTTCCTTGGCGATGATCGCGAAGATGGTGTCGGCGACGTTGTCGCTCATGAGACGGATACTCCTGACCGTGACCCGGCGAGCTGCCGGCTGGCGCTAAAGCATACCGGACACGCGCTCCGGCGCGGTGCCGGGTCAGTCGGCGCCGACCGCGCGCAGGGTCAGAGCCGGCTGCGACGCACGTCCGGCGGCGGTACGCAGATGCCGCTGGAAGAAACTGGCCGAGGCCTCGATCAACTGCTCGCGCTCGCCGTCCAGCGTGACCATGTGGTAGCTGTTGCGCAGCTCCAGCAACTGGGTGGGTCCGGTCAGGTTGTCCAGCAGCACGCGCGCGTTGCCGAGGCTGGCCACGTCGTCCTCGCTGGCGTGCACGATCAGCGCCGGAGCGTCGACGCGGTGCAGGCGCGCGCGCACATGGCGTGCCAGACGGTACAGCTCGGCCAGCGAGGGCCATGGGTTGCCGGGCAGACCGGCGGTGCTGGAATCCTCGCCGAACATGGCGCCGACGATGCGCTGGCGCATGCGCTCGTCGCGCAGGCCGTAGGGGAACACCTCGGTGAAGCTGCGCTTGCGGCCGATGCCCAGCGGTACCACCCAGGGCAGCAGGAAGGAGAGCCGGCCGATGATCGGCACCGCCCAGCCGTCGTAGCGGAACGTGGTGCCGTACAGCGCCAGGCCATGCACGGCCTCGGGCTGTTCCAGCGCGTAGTTCAGCGCCAGCAGGGCGCCCATGGACAGCCCGCCGACGAACAGCCGGTCGACCTGTGCGGCCAGTCGGTCGGCGGCGATGCGGACGCTGGCGGCCCAGTCGCGCCAGCCGGTGGCCAGCAGATCCTCGACGCTGCCGCAGTGCCCGGCCAGCTGCATGGCGTAGACGGTGTAGCCGCGCCGGTTCAGGCCTTTGGCCACGAAGCGCATTTCCGCCGGGGTGCCGGTGAGGCCATGGATGAGCAGCACGCCCTGGCGGCCGCCGGGCAGCAGATAGTCGACTTGTCTGGGCATGGGAAGCGGGGGCGGCAAGCGCGGTAAGTTGCCCAATACTTTGCCATCGTGCGGCTGACCGCGTGCAAAGCATGATCTTACGAACCCGTAAGAAGTGCGGGCGGGCACAGGCTGCGCCGAAGCTTCAGGCCAGGGCGGCGCGCAGCGCGGTCAGCACCCGTTCGAGGCCGGACTGGCGCAGCCAGGCGCTGTTGCCCAGGGTCAGGGTGCGGGCGGCAAAAGCGCGCGCCTGCGGGAGCGGCGGCGATTCGATGCGCCCGCGCAGTTGCGGATAGTCCGGCAGCGCGTGCGCGAACAGCCTCGTCGCGCCCAGCCCCGCACCCCACAGCGGCGCCAGCGCGGCGTCGCGCGCGCGCGGATCGGGCAGGTGCAGCAGCAGGAACATCCAGATGCCGCGCTGGCCTTCCGCGTCCTCCAGGATCCGCAGCCCCGGCACCGTGTGCAGCTGGACACGCAGCGCTGCGGCGCGCCGGCATGTCGCCTCGAGGTGTACCCGGTAGCGTTGCAGCGCGCGTGCGCCGGCGCTTTCGCGCAGCACGCCTACGCGGTGCAGCGGAATCTCGCGGCGCGGGCGGTCGCCGACCGCGGCGGCGACGTCGCCGCGGGCCAGCGCACGCCGCAGCGGCGCGCCGTAGACGACGCCCAGGGTGGCCGGCCGGTACAGCGCGGCATAACCCAGCAGTTGCAGACTGCGGCGCAGCTCCAGTAACGGACGGGGCCGCTGCAGGCGCTCTTGCGCCTCCTGCAGGGCCGCGCGCACGTGCGCGGCGCGCGCCAGCAGCAGGCCGCCCTCGTACAGGGTCAAACCCTTGCCTGCGGAAAAGCTGCACACGCCGATATCGCCGGCCAGCCCGACACTGCGCCAGGTGCCGTCCGCATCGCGCATGCGTGCGCCGAAGGCCTGCGCCGCGTCCTCGATCACGAACCCGCCGCAGGCGGCGGCAAGACGCCGGGCCAGCGCCACGTCGGCGATGCGGCCGGCAAGGTGCGTGCTGACTACGGCCAGCGTGTCGGCATCGCAGCAGCCGGCCAGTTGCGCCGGATCGAAATCGAAATGGCCCGGGCGGGTGTCGCACAGGCGCGGCGTCAGCCCCGCGTGCAGCACCGCTTCGGCCACCAGCGGGCAGGTGTAGGCGGGCAGCACCACTTGCCGGCGCCGCGGCGCCAGCGTCTTCAGCGCCTGCAGGGCGATGCACAACGCGGCGGTGCCGGAGCTGGTCAGCAGCGCCCAGTCGCTGCCCAGCCATGCTGCCGCGGCGCGGGCGAAACCACGGCGCCAGGGCGGGGCGAAGTCGCGCCAGCGCGCCGGCAGCCCGGCGGTGGGCGGCAGTTCAGCGTGCGGCAGCGCCATCATCGCGTTCCGCGCCGGCCAGCACCAGGATGCCGGTGACAATCAGTGCGGCGCCGGCCAGCTGCAGCGGGTTGAGGCGCTCGTGCAGCAGCCAGGCCGAGACCAGCAGCACGCTGACCACGTTAAGGTGCGAGGCGGCGAAGGCCGGCCCCACCGGCGCATGCCGCAACAGGCCCATGTAGGTGATGAAGGCGCCGAGATAGCCGACGATGGCACCATACACGAAGGGTTCGCGCGCCACCCGCAGCAGCCAGGGCCAGTCGCCGGCAAACGGCGCGGCATGCAGCGCCGCCAGCTTGAAGCACAGTTGCGAGAGCGTGTCGAAGGCCATCAGCACCGCGAAGCCGACGGCATAGAAGCGCCAGCCCGGTTTCATCCGACCCCCACCAGGATGACGCCGGCGGCGATCAGCGCCACGCCGGCCATGCGCCGGGGCGTGAGCCGCTCGCCGAACAGCAGCCGGCCGCCCAGCATCACCGTCGCCATGTTCAGCGTGGCCAGCAGCACGCCTTCGGCCAGCGGCACCAGCGAGAGAAAGGCCAGCCAGGCGATGAACTCGGCGATGAAGGCGGCGATACCCAGCCACAACCAGGGCTGTGCCGCCATGGCGCGCCAGCGCGCCAGGCCCTCGCCTTCGGCATGGTGGGTGGCGGCCTTGAAGGCCAGCTGGCCGCAGGTGTCGAACACCAGCACGGCCAGCCAGGCCAGGAACGGATTCGCGGACATGTGGCTGAGTACGGCAGGGCGCGCGAGTATGGCGCGCGTTCCGGTGGACGGGAATGCCGCCGCAGTCCTCGGCGTAGCGGGTCGAGGATCCGGCCGGGGCGGTCTCGGAGCCGCCCTGCCGTGCGTCTAAGGTATGCCGCTCAGCGCCGCGGTGCGGCGATGGCGTCGAGACGGTCGGGCGTGCCGGGCAGCCGCTGCAGCACCGGGTAGCGCAGGCCGCCGGTCCAGTCCAGTTTCAGCGTGGACACGTAGTCGAGGTTCCGCACCAGCAGGCTGACCGGCTGCCGGGTCCGCGCGGCTTCGCGCAGCGCGTCCGCGAGCACGTCAGCACCCCAGCTGCGGCCGTCCACGGCGAGGATCCGCATCCCGGGCGCCAGGCCCGCCCTGAACGCCGGGCCGTCCCACAGCACGTCGATGACGCGCCCGTCCTTCTCCGCCACCGTCAGTCCGGCGCCGTACATCTGGTTGATGGCGTGGCTCTGGGCGGCCATCGCCTTCTGGTAGCTGTCCGGGGTGCCGGTGAAGCCCAGCTTCCAGCCGGCGCGCGCCAGGCCGTCGGCCTCGGGCAGCGCGTTGCCCACGTAATCGAGGCGCGTGCGCAGGAATCCGGCCCAGTCGTAGGGCGCCACCTGGTTCAGCGCCTTGACGACGTCGTCGAAAGTGTAGGTGACAGTGACCGGACTGCCCGGATGGATGCCGAAGAACTGCCGCGCGAAATCATCCAGTGACTTCCTGCCGTGCGTCAGCGCACGGATCTTCGTGTCCACGTCCAGCCACAGCAGCGTGCCCTCGGCGTAGAAGTCCACCTGCCGCCGCCAGGTGGCCCAGGCCCCCGGCGTGTAATACAGGATCGAGGCCTCGTCGGCGGTGTCCTGCAGCGGGCGCCACTGCCGTCCCGGCCGGAAGGTCATCGACGCGGTGGTGGCGGCCATGGCCTCGCGGAACTGCTGCGGCGTCCACAGCCCGGAGCGCGCCGCCAGCACCATGCCGTAGTAGTTGGTCAAGCCCTCGTACACCCACAGCAGGTCATCGCGCTCGGGCACGTTGAAATTGGGCGTCCACAGATCGTAGGGCCGGCGGAACTTGCCGTTCCACGAGTGCACGTATTCGTGCGGCAGCAATGCCGCGCCCAGCAGGCGCGTGTCGGGGTTGACCAGATAATCGGCGCCCAGGCGGTCGTCGCTGGACTGGTGGTGCTCCAGTCCGAAGTGGCCGGTGTTGTCCGAAAGCGTCAGCAGGAAGGTGTAGTGCGCGTAGTGGTGCGTGCCGAACAGCCTGTAGGCCTGCTGCACCAGATTGCGGAAATCGCCGAGTTGCCGGCCGCCGAGCTTCAGGTACTTCTCGCCGTCGGCGACGATGTCCAGGTGCACCGGCACCTTGGCGCCGGGGTCGAGGTCGAAGCTCCTGAAGTACTGGCCGGCGATCAGCGGCGAGTCCACCAGATTGTTCAGCGTGACCGGCGCGAAGTCGACGCGGCCCGCGCTGTCGCGGGTCCGGGTGAGCGTGGTGCCGAACTGCCAGCCGGACGGCAGCCGCACGCTGGGCTGCACGGTGATGGCGCGGCTGTACCAGCCGGCCGGGTAGAACACCACCTGGTTCCACTCCAGATCCACCAGCCTCGGCGTGGCCGAGACGCTCTGGCCGAATTCGCCGCCGCCGGTGGGCGAGAGGAACTGGAAGCCGAGATCCAGCGTGCCGACCCCGGCCGGCACGTCGAGGTGCAGCGCGTACAGGTCCAGCAGGCCGCGGTGCCAGGCGATGCGCCGGCCGTTGCCGGTGATCTCCACGCCGACCACGTTCGCGAGCGGGCCCGAGGGCGAGTGCTCGCCGGGAATCCATTTGGGGTAGTACAGCGTCAACGGCCCCGGCCGCACCGGGATGGTTTCGTGCACACGGAAGATCTTGCGCGGGGCGTCGGTGAGATCCACATGCAACTGCAGCGTGCCCGGATAGGGCGTCAGGCCGAGTCCGGGATGATCCTGCACCGGTCCGGCATAGCGGCCGGCGACGGGGGCGGCCGCGGCGGGTTGCGCATGGACCGCCAGCGGCATTGCGGCGGCCAGGCCCAGGGCCAGCAGCGACTTCAACAGGGCTGTGCGTGGTTCAGGGGTGAACATGGGGTGAACTCCTCGAAGGGCCGGGCTGCCTCGATCTGCGAACGCGGTCACGCCGCCGCCGCCGACGTGTCAAGCAATGCAACGCGCGACCCCCGCGGCGCGGGATTTGCTTCGGTACCGGCAACCATAGCCGACATCGCCCGTGCGCCCAATCCTGCCACCCCTGTTCGCGTCCGGAGATGCTTGGACGACGCTGGATACCCTCGAGTTCGAGCAGGACCTCGAGCGCCGCCTGGGTCCGGTGGTACGCGCGCTGCTGTGGACGGCGGTGGGCGGCTACGTGAGCTTCGTGCTGGTCGGACAGGACACCGGCCTATCGGCGGTGCCGTTCTGGTTGCGGCTGCTGCCGACGCTGCCGCTGCTGCTGCTGGCGGTGCTGGGCATGGTGCACCGCGCGCCGCGCCACTACGGCGCGCTGGGCCTGGCCACGCTGGCCTGGCTGGAACTGGGCATCTTCCTCAACGGCTATGCGCGTCCCGAGGGACTGGCCTGGATTCTGCCCGCCTATGTCGTGGTTCCAATCGCTGCCAGCCCGGTGTGGCTGAAGCGCCGCCATTTCGCGGCCGCCTCGCTGATCAGCAGCGTGCTAGGGCCGCTGCCGCTGCTGCTGCTGGAGGTCCCGCAATGGTCGGAGTTGTGGCAGTACATCGACTACATGGCGATCGCGCTGGTGGCGGCCGCGGTGCTCAACGGCTACCAGGTACGCCTGATCCGCCAGCATCTGGAGCTGGAACAGCGCCTGCGCCAGCGCGCCTACGTGGACGACCTCACCGGCGTGGCCACGCGCACGCGCTTTCTCGAACAGGCGCACGCCCTGCTGGAAGCCAGCATCGATGCCGGCCGCGCGCTGGCCGTGGTCTATCTGGACGCCGATCATTTCAAGCAGCTCAACGACGTCCACGGACACGCCGCCGGTGACGCCGCGCTGGCGGCGATCGGCCGCATCCTGCGGGCCAACCTGCGCGGCGGCGATCTGGTGGGCCGCATCGGCGGCGAGGAATTCGCGTTGCTCCTGCCGGGTCTCGATCTGGACGCGGCGCGCGCCACCGGTGAACGCCTGCGCCGGGCCGTGGCCGCCGCCCGCGGCACGGGCCACACGCTGAGCATCAGCGTCGGTGTCGCCGTGCGCTGCGACGAGTCCGCCCTGGAACCGCTGCTGGCACGCGCCGATCGCGCCCTGGCGGCGGCCAAGCGCAACGGCCGCAACCGTGTCGAGGTGGCAGCCTAGCTGGCTAGCGCTCTAGCGCCGCGCGTCCGCGCCGCCGCTCTGCGCCAGCGCGCTGCGCCTGATGCCGTAGCCGAAGTAGATCCACAGCCCCAGGGCCATCCACACGATGAAGCGCCAGTAGGTCACCTCCTGCAATCCCCAGATCAGCACCGCGGAAAACACGATGCCGATCAGCGGGATCCACGGCACCAGCGGCGTGCGGAAGCGGCGTTCCAGTTCGGGCCGGCGCGCGCGCAGCACGATGATCGAGGCGCAGATGATGATGAAGGCGCTGAGCGTGCCGATATTGACCATCTCGGCCAGCTCGCCGATGGGCAGGAATCCGGCCAGCAGCGCCGTGCCCGCACCCAGGATCAGCGTAGGCCGGTACGGCGTGCGCCAGCGCGGATGCGTGCGCGCGAACCATCCCGGCAGCAGGCCGTCACGCGCCAGCGCGAACCAGATGCGCGCCGCCGCCAGCATGAATGCGAACAGCACGCTGGTGATGCCGGCGATGGCGGCGATCGAAATCGCCACCATCACCCAGTGCGCGCCCACCGCCGCGAAGGCGCTGGCCACCGGCGCATTACTGTTGAGTTCCGGGTACGGCACCATGCCGGTCAGCACCAGCGAGATCGCCAGGTACAGCGCCATCGAGATGCCCAGCGACAGCAGTACCGCGCGCGGCAGGTCGCGCTGCGGATCGCGTGATTCCTCGGCGGCGGTGGTCAACGTGTCGTAGCCGAACACCGCGAAGAACACCACGCTGGCCGCGGCCAGCACGCCCTGCCAGCCGAAATGCCCGACGCCATCGATCACCACGCGCGGCGGCACGAACGGATGCCAGTTGGCCGGATCCACGTAGAACACGCCGGCCACGATCACCAGCGCCACGCCGATGACCTTGACCGCCACCACCGTGGTGTTGAAGCGCGCGCCCCACTCGGTGCCGATGGTCAGCAGACCGGCGATGCCCAGCGACACCAGCGCCGCGACCAGGTTGAACACATGGCCGCCGTGCGGCGCCGGCGCCGGATGGTCGATGGTGAAGCCCAGCCACATCAGCGCGCGGTCCCAGTAGTAGGCCAGCGCGTCGCTGCTGATGGCGCCCTGCGCCCAGTCCGGCAGATGCACGCCGGCCGCGCCCAGCAGTGCCTGCACGTAGCCCGACCAGCCGATCGCCACCACCGCCACGATCAGCGCGTACTCCAGCAGCAGATCCCAGCCGATGATCCAGGCGGCGAACTCGCCCAGCACCGCGTAGCCGTAGGTATAGGCGCTGCCGGTCACCGGGATCAGCCCGGCGAACTCGGCATAGCACAGCGCCGCCGCCGCGCTGGCGACGCCGGCGATCAGGAACGAGATGAACACGGCCGGCCCGGCGTTGACCGCGGCCTGCTGTCCGGCCAGCACGAAGATGCCGACGCCGATGATGCCGCCGATGCCGATGGCGGTGAGCTGCCACACGCCCAGCACGCGGCGCAGATCGCCGCGCGTGCCGGCCTCCTGCTGCAGCTGCTCGATGCTCTTGTGGCGGGTGAGGGCCTGGGTCCAGCGCATCGCGAATCCTCGGCGGCGGGAAGGCCGCGATGCTAGCAGGGCGGGGCAGCGCCGGCGGCCCGCGTGCGGCCGCCGCCGCGCGGCCTCAGCCGCCGCGCTTCATGGCGCTAAAGAACTCGTCGTTGGTCTTGGTGTTCTTCATCTTCTCGAGCATGAACTCCATCGCCGCCAGCTCGTCCATCGGGTGCAGCAGCTTGCGCAGGATCCACACCTTCTGCAGCAGGTCGGAGTCGATCAGCAACTCCTCGCGGCGCGTGCCGGAGCGGTTGATGTTGATCGCCGGGTATACGCGCTTCTCGCCGATGCGGCGGTCCAGGTGCACCTCCATGTTGCCGGTGCCCTTGAACTCCTCGTAGATCACCTCGTCCATCTTGCTGCCGGTGTCGATCAGCGCGGTGGCGAGGATGGTCAGCGAGCCGCCTTCCTCGACGTTGCGCGCGGCGCCGAAGAAGCGCTTGGGCCGCTGCAGCGCGTTGGCGTCGACACCGCCGGTGAGCACCTTGCCGGATGAGGGCACCACGGTGTTGTAGGCGCGCGCCAGGCGGGTGATGGAATCGAGCAGGATCACCACGTCGCGCTTGTGTTCGACCAGGCGCTTGGCGCGCTCGATGACCATTTCGGCCACCTGCACGTGGCGCACGGCGGGTTCGTCGAAGGTCGAGCTGATCACCTCGGCGCGCACGCTGCGCTGCATCTCGGTGACCTCCTCGGGGCGCTCGTCGATCAGCAGGATGATCAGGTGTGCCTCGGGGTGGTTGTGCACGATCGCCTGCGCCACGTTCTGCAGCATCATGGTCTTGCCGGCCTTGGGCGGCGAGACGATCAGGCCGCGCTGGCCCTTACCGACCGGCGCGATCAGGTCGAGGATGCGGCCGGTGATGTCCTCGCTGGAGCCGTTGCCGCGCTCGAGCTTGAACGCCTTGCGCGGAAACAGCGGCGTGAGGTTCTCGAACAGGAACTTGTTCTTGGACGCCTCGGTGGGCTCGCCGTTGATGTCGTCCACCTTGAACAGCGCGAAGTAGCGCTCGCCTTCGCGCGGATGCCGCACCAGGCCGGTGATGTAGTCGCCGGTGCGCAGGTTGTAGCGGCGGATCTGGCCGGGGCTGACGTAGACATCGTCGGGGCCCGCCAGATAGGACTCGTCGGCCGAGCGCAGGAAGCCGTAGCCGTCCTGCATGATTTCCAGCACGCCCTCGCTCCAGATGCTGCCGCCGCTGCGCGCGTGCGCCTTGAGGATGTTGAAGATCACGTCCTGCTTGCGCGCGCGCGCCACGCCCTCGTGCACGCCCAGTTCTTCGGCCATGTCCAGCAGGGCGGCGGCGGGTTTGCGCTTGAGCTCGGTCAGGTTGATCTGGCGCGACGGGTCGCGCGGCACGTCGGCGGCGTCCTCGTCGAAATCGTCGCGCGGCAGGCCACCGCCGCTGCTGCTGCTGCTGCGATTGCGGTTGCGGTCGTTGCGATTGCGGCGATGGCGGCGGTCGCGGTGGTTCTCGCGGCCCTCGCGCGATGCGCCGGGGCTGCCGTTGCCGGCGGCGGAGGTCTCGGTGCCGGCATCGCCGCCGGTGGCAGGAATGGATGCGACCGGGGTCGCGGACGGGCGCGCGGCCTCGTCGGGGGTCTTGGCGTCGGTATCGGGCACGGCTTGGGCCTCACGGGCCGGGAGCGGAAGAGATGGAGAGATGCGCGCACGAGGGGCGCGCCGGGCGCGGCGGACGCCGCGCGATGCCGAGGCAATCTAGCACCCGCACCGCGTGCCGTCCAATGGTGATGCGTCCGCAGCCCGGCACGCGCCGGGTGTGAGGTCGGGTTCGCAGGCTGTCAAAGCGCCTGTTCGACGAAACGGGCGATGGCGGTCTTGGGCACGGCGCCCAGCTGGGTGGCGGCCACCTTGCCGTCCTTGAACAGCATCAGCGTGGGAATGCTGCGGATGTTATAGGCGATGGCGGTCTTCTGGTTGCTGTCCACGTCGACCTTGGCCACCTTGACGCGGCCGTGATATTCACTGGCGATGTCCTCCAGCGCCGGTGCAATGGCGCGGCAGGGACCGCACCAGGTGGCCCAGAAGTCGACCAGCACCGGGGTGCTGGATTTCAGGACCAGTACATCGAAATCGGTATCGGTCACGTGGGTGATGTTCTCGCTCACCGGAGATCTCCGTGGAGGGGGGAAAGGACCGCGCAGGCGCGGGCCGCGGCGGTGGAAGCGGACAACCAGGGCGGCCGGGCACACGCCTATCGGCTACACTGCACCGTGCCGCGCATCCGGCGCGGCCGGCAGTAGGCGGCTGACGGCCGCCATTCCAGCGCAAGCGCGGGCGCGTTGCAAGGCGCCCCGAACCGCGCATTCATCGTTCCGATCATGGCCGATCAAGTCCTCACCGATACTTTTTTCGAGCAGTTCGATCTGCATCCCGCTCTTGCGCAAGGTCTGGCCGATTGCGGCTTCACGCGCTGCACGCCGATCCAGGCGCTGACTCTGCCGGTGGCGCTGGCCGGACGCGACGTGGCCGGTCAGGCGCAGACCGGCACCGGCAAGACCGCGGCCTTCCTGGTGGCGGTGTTCAACCGCCTGCTGACACGCCCCGCACTGTCCGACCGCCGGCCGGAAGATCCGCGCGCGCTGATCCTGGCGCCGACGCGCGAGCTCGCCATCCAGATCGAGAAGGACGCCCGCGCGATCGGCCGCCACACCGGTCTGCGTCTGGCGCTGATCTACGGCGGTACCGACTACGATCGCCAGCGCGAACTGCTGAAGGGCGGCTGCGACGTGATCATCGCCACGCCGGGGCGGCTGATCGACTACTACAAGCAGCAGGTGTTCACCCTGCGCGCGGCCGATGCCATGGTGGTCGACGAAGCCGACCGCATGTTCGACCTCGGCTTCATCAAGGACATCTATTTCCTGTTCCGCCGCCTGCCGCCGCGCGAGCAGCGCCAGAGCATGCTGTTCTCGGCCACCCTCAGCCACCGCGTGCTGGAACTGGCCTACGAGCACATGAACGAGCCGGAGAAGCTGGCTGTCGAGAGTGACACCATCACCGCCGACCGCGTGCGCCAGGTGGTGTACTTCCCGGCCAAGGAGGAAAAGCTGCCGTTGCTGCTGAACCTGCTGGAACGCACCGGCGCCGCGCGCAGCATCGTCTTCGTCAACACCCGCATCGCCGCCGAGCGCGTCGCCGAGCGCCTGCAGAAGCAGGGCATCCTGGCCGGCACGCTGTCCGGCGATGTGCCGCAGAAGAAGCGCGAGAAGCTGCTGGCGCGTTTCCAGCATGGCGGGATCGAGGCCCTGGTGGCGACCGACGTGGCCGCGCGCGGCCTGCACATCGAAGGCGTCAGCCACGTCTTCAACTACGACCTGCCGCAGGATGCCGAGGACTACGTGCACCGCATCGGCCGCACCGCGCGGCTGGGCGCCGAGGGCGACGCGGTGAGTTTCGCCTGCGATCTCTACGCGATGGCGCTGCCCGACATCGAGGCCTATATCGGACAGAAGATTCCGGTGGCCACGGTAACGCCCGAACTGCTGGCGCCGCCGCCGCCGCGGCGCAGCACGGCGCAGATGGCCGCGGCCACGGCCCCGGAGGCGGACGAGGAGGCTGCAGCGGAGGCACCGGCGCATGCCGCCGCCGTTGCCGGCCGGCAGCGCCATCGCCGCGGCGGCGGCCGGCACAACGGTGGTGCCGGTGGTTCCGGCGGTACCGCGCGCAAGCCGCGCATGGCGCCTCCAGCGCCGGTGTCCGCCGTGCCTGCCGCCGTCGATGCTGCGGTGGCCGTCGAGGTCGCACCGGCGCGGCGCAAGCGCCGCCGCCGCGGCGGCCGCGGGCGCAGGCACGAGGTCGAAGCCGGCAGGGCGGCAGTCCAGGCGGCCGCCGCCGGCACCAGCACGCATCATGTGCCGGCGGCACGCCGCGCCGAACTGCGGCCGCCGCGTGGCGGGGGCCCGTCCGGCACGGCTGCGCAGCCCGTCGTGCATGCCCGCAAGCCCGGCTTCCTGCGTCGCATTGCCGCGCTGTTCCGGCGTCGCTGAACCCCGTTCGGCACGCGCCAATCGCGCACGCCGATGGCTTATGCTCCGGGCCATGCCAGGGGCCCGTCCGTGATCGCATTCGAACAGGTCAGCAAGCGCTATGCAGGCGGCAGCGCCGCACTGGAGAACCTGAGCTTCCGGGTGGCGGCCGGCGAGATGGTGTTTGTCACCGGACACTCCGGGGCCGGCAAGAGCACGCTGCTGAAGCTGGTCGGCCTGCTGGAGCGCCCCTCCGGCGGCGCGGTGACGGTCGCCGGCCGCAACCTGCGTCAGGTGCGTCGGCGTGGCGTGGCCGCACACCGCCGCGGCATCGGCATGGTGTTCCAGGACCATCGCCTGCTGATGGACCGCAGCGTGCAGGCGAACGTCGAACTGCCGCTGGTGGTGAGCGGACAGGCGGCTGCCGAGCGCTCCCGGCGCGCGCGCGCCGCGCTGGAGAAAGTGGGACTGGGCGGCATGGAGCAGCGCCTGCCGACGCGCCTGTCCGCCGGCGAGCAGCAACGCGTGGGCATCGCCCGCGCCATCGTGGCGCGGCCATCGGTACTGCTGGCCGACGAACCCACCGGCAATCTCGATCCGCAACTGGCGGTGGAGATCATGCAGCTGTTCGCGGACATCCAGACGCTCGGCGCCACCGTGCTGGTCGCCAGCCACGACCTGTTCCTGATCAAACGAATGCGCAAACGCGTGTTGGTGCTGGATCATGGCCGCCTGGTGGACGATGTGCCGGCCAGCGAGGTGGCCGCATGAACGTGCCGGTGCGGGCCGCGGGTACGCCGCGGGCGCCGGTGCGCTGGTGGCGTGCGCACCGCTGGGCGCTGGCGCAGAGCCTGTTGCGCCTGCGCGAGCGTCCGCTGGGCACGCTGCTGACGGTAGCGGTGATGGGCCTGGCGCTGGCACTGCCGCTATGTTTCTGGCTGCTGCGGGTGAATCTGGACCGTTTCGGGCAGACCCTGGGCGAGGGCCAGGCGGTCAACGTGTTCCTGCGTCCGGCCGCGGATGCCGCACAAGCCGGAAGGCTGGCGCGGCGCGTGCAGGCCATGGCGGACGTGGCCGCGGTGCGCCTGAAGTCCCCGCAGCAGGGGCTGGCCGAACTGGGTGCCCTGCAGGGGTTCGGCCCGGCGCTGGCCGCGCTGCCGGACAATCCGCTGCCCTGGGTGCTGGTGGTGGAGCCGCGCGCGGGGGCTTCCGGCGCGGCGGTCGCCGCGCTGGCGCAGCGCCTGCGCGGCGAGAGCCTGGTGGCGCTGGTGCAGGACCAGGGTCCGTTCCGCGCGCGGCTGGACGCGCTGCGTGGTTTCGCCGCGCGCGTCATGCAGGTACTGGCCGCGTTGCTGGCGCTGGCCGCGACGATGGTGGTGGCCGCCAGCGTGCGCAACGACATCCAGCAGCGCGTCCAGGAGATCGAGGTGCTGCAGCTGGTGGGCGCCGGCCGCGCCTTCGTGCGGCGGCCCTACCTGTACGCCGGCCTCTGGCTGGGCCTGCTCAGCGGCGCGGTGGCCGTGCTGCTGGTGCTGCTGCTGCAGGCTGTGCTGGCGGCGCCGGCGGAGCGGTTGAACGCGGCCTGGGGCGGACGGCTGGGTCTGGCGCCGCTGGGGATCACGCCCTTGCTTGTGCTACTGGCCGCCGCGGCTATGCTGGGCTGGCTGGGCGCACGCCTTGCCAGCGCGCGCCATCTGGCCGCGGCCGAGCCGGTGTGATACGGAGCGCGTGCGGCCCGCATGTCCGCATTGCCCCGGAGCCCCCATGTCCAGCGGCATCGCCAGCCATCTGCCCACCGCTGCCCCGCGCGTGATGGTCGTCGACGGATCGCGGGTGGTGCGGCGGATGATCGAACAGCTGCTGCTGAAGGAAGTGCCGGGCGTGCGGGTGGCTGCCTGCGGCACCGGCAGCGAGGCCATCGAGACGTTTCTGGACGCTCCGGTGGATTTCGTCAGCACCGCGCTGCGCCTGCCGGACATGGACGGCATCGAGCTGGCACGCCTGCTGCGCCAGCAATCGCTGCAGGCATACATGCCGATCGTGGTGGTTTCCGGCGATGTCACCGAACGTCTGCAGGCACGCCAGTTGGGCGAGGTGGTCACCGACTACTTCGACAAGTCGCTGGGCTTTCCGGCCCTGGCCGCATTCATCCGCGGCTATGTGCATCCCGAGCCCACCGCGCAGGGCACCGTGCTGTATGTGGAAGACAGCCGCGTGGTGGCGCTGGCCACCCGGCGCATGCTGGAAAAGTGCGGACTGACCGTGCTGCACTCGATCAGCGCCGAGGATGCTCTGGCGGTGCTGGAGGCCGCGCGCGCACAGGGCCGCGTCGGCTGCGAAGTGGTGCTGACCGACGTGAATCTCAAAGGCGCGCTGTCCGGCGCCGATCTGATCGCGCGCATCCGCGGCGAGTTCGGCTACGGCAGGGGCCGCCTGCCGATCCTGGTGATGACCGGCGACGACAACCCGCGCAGCCAGGCCGCGCTGCTGAAAGCCGGCGCCAACGATCTGGTGCAGAAGCCTATCGAGGAACGCCTGCTGGTGACCAAACTGCTGTTCCAGCTGCGTGTGTCGCAGCACCTGCGCCAGCGCGACGGCATCGATTGAATGGCCGAGTTGCGTCTCCAGGCCGGCTGGAAAGCGCTGCTGGGCGACTGGTTCGAGCGTCCCGAGATGCAGGCGCTGGCGGCATTCCTGCGTGCCGAGAAGGCCGCCGGGAAAATCATCTATCCGCCCGGCCGCGAGATGTTCGCCGCGCTGGACCATACGCCTTTCGAACGCGTGCGCGTGGTGATCCTGGGCCAGGATCCCTACCACGGCCCGGGCCAGGCGCACGGGCTGTGTTTCTCGGTGCGCCCCGGGGTGCCGGTGCCGCCCTCGCTGGCCAATATCTTTGCCGAACTGGCGCGCGACACCGGTTTCGTGCCGCCCGACCACGGTTGCCTCATCCCCTGGGCCGACCGCGGGGTGCTGCTGCTCAATGCCGTGCTGACCGTCGAGGCCGGCCGTGCCGGCGCGCACCAGGGGCGGGGCTGGGAAGGCTTCACGGACCGCATCGTGCAGTTGCTCAACGAACGCTGCGAAGGGCTGGTATTCATGCTGTGGGGCAGTTACGCGCAGGCCAAGGGTGCGCTGGTGGATACGCGCCGCCATCTCGTGCTGAAAGCGCCGCATCCCTCGCCGCTCTCGGCCCACCGCGGGTTCCTCGGTTGCGGCCACTTCTCACGGTGCAACGACTGGCTGGTGCGGCGCGGCGGGACGCCGCTGGACTGGTCGCTGCCGCTGCGGCAGGAGCTGGGCTGCTGACCGCTGTGCGGCCGGGCAGGGCGCGCTCACGGCCGCTTCATGCGGATAGGTGTACCATTCAGTACAGATTTATCGGCGGCCGGAACCTGCGCCCGTCCCCGAAGTCCCATCCTTAGCACTCACTGCAACCGAGTGCTAAACTGCCGCAGTCCCGAGGAGGCCGTCATGTCGCAAGCGCTCGTCGCCCGCAGCTGGACCCTGCCCAGCCCGGTGGGCAGCCTGGATGCCTATATCGGCGCCGTGCACCGCATTCCCATGCTCAGCAGCGAGGACGAGCAGGCGTTGGCGCGCGAGTTCCGCGAGCGCGGCAATCTCGAGGCGGCCAAGGCGCTGGTGATGGCGCACCTGCGTTTCGTGGTGCATGTGGCGCGCGGCTATTCCGGCTACGGCCTGCCGTTGGGTGATCTGGTCCAGGAAGGCAACATCGGCCTGATGAAGGCGGTCAAGCGCTTCGATCCGGACATGGGCGTGCGCCTGGTCAGCTTTGCCGTGCACTGGATCCGCGCCGAGATGCACGAGTACATCCTGCGCAACTGGCGCATCGTCAAGGTGGCCACCACCAAGGCGCAACGCAAGCTGTTCTTCAACCTGCGCAAGAGCAAGAAGCGCCTGGGCTGGCTCAACGCCGAGGAAGTGCGCGCGGTGGCACGGGATCTGGGCGTGCCGGAATCCACGGTGCTGGAGATGGAGGCGCGGCTCAGCAACCACGACGTGGCCTTCGACGCGCCCGCCGATGCCGACGACGATGCTCCGCCGGCGCCGGCGCTGTACCTCGAAGACCACGGCGCCGATCCCTACCGCACGGTGGCCGAGGCCGACCAGGAAGACCGCGATCTGGACAGCCTGCAGCACGCGCTGACCAGGCTGGACGCGCGCGCCCGGGACATCATCCGCCGGCGCTGGCTGGATGCCGACAGCAGGATCACGCTGCAGGAGCTGGCCGACGAATACGGCGTGTCCGCCGAGCGCATCCGCCAGATCGAGGCGGCGGCGCTGAAGAAAATGCGCGCCAGCTTCGAGGCCTGAGGGCATGCCGGGACTCGGGACTCGGGACGAGTGTGTTGCGATTTTTGGGGGCGGCACACCGCGGCCGGTGCGCTCCGTTTCATGAGGTCACTCCGGCCGGCGCCCCCTGCTTTACTGACGTCATCCCGGACGGCCCGCAGGGCCGGGCCGGGATCCAGACGGGCACTTCGCAAGTACGACTGGATCCCCGGTTCGCGCTGCGCGCGCCCGGGGATGACAGCCGAAAAGCGAAACGTCCTCGCCGCCGCCGCGCTCCTCTTTGTTGCCGTCCTCCCCGCCGGTGCGCTCCGTTTCATGAAGTCACTCCGGACGGCGCCCCCTGCTTTACTGACGTCATCCCGGACGACCCGCAGGGCCGGGCCGGGATCCAGACAGGCGCCCCGCGAGTACGACTGGATCCCCGGTTCGCGCTGCGCGCGCCCGGGGATGACGGCCGAAAAGCAAAACGTCCTCGCGGCTGGTGCGCTCCTCTTTGTTGCCGTCCTCTCCGCCGGTCCACTCTCCATCTTGACGTCATCCAGGACGGCGCCCCTCTTTGATTGACGTCATCCCGGGGCCGCCGCAGGCGGAACCCGGGATCCAGCGACGTCGCCGTCCTCCCCCCGGGGCCCCGCGCCCCGGTGCCCGCAGGCTTCAGGGTGCCGCTGCGGAGGTGGCGGCCCGGTCGTCCCGCGCCGCGGCGGCGCGCTCGAGCGCGCCGCGCAGCCGCGCCAGTTCGCGCGGCCAGTAGTCCTGCAGGCGCAGCACCCAGGCATGCACCATGGCCATGCCGAATGCGGGCGGCGCGGCTTCGTGTGCCACCTGCGCGTAGGCGTCGAGCAGCGCCAGGCCCAGCCGCGGATGGCCGGCGCTGGCCAGTTCGGCGGCGGCGGCGGCGGCGAAGCCCGGACGGATGTCGTAGCCCAGCGCTTCGGCCAGCGCGGCCAGCGCGGCGTGCGCGTGGCCTTCGGCCAGCAGCACGCTGCCGGCGAGGTAGTGCAGATCCTGCTGGCGGCCGTCGTTGTCGCGCAGGTGCGGATTCTCCAGTCCGGCCTGCACCAGGCCCTGCAGCAGTGGCAGGGTGAAGCCCGGGCAGCGGCCCGAGCGGGCCACCGCGATGGCGCGCGCGAACCAGCTGGTGAGCAGCGTGCCGGGGTCGCGCATGGAGAACATGGCGGTGCGCGCCGCCTGCGCGGCGGCCGGCCGCACGCCGCCCAGCCGGCATTGCACGTTGAGCAGATTGAAGGCCAGTTGCACCTGGTCGGGATGCGCCCGCAGCAGCGGCAGCAGGCGCCGCTCGGCATCCTGCGGCTGGCCGTTGGCGGCCTCGAACTGCGCCGCGTAGGCCTGCGCGCGCGGCGAGTGCGGGTTGATGGCGGCCCAGTACAGCGCCTGCTGATCGGCGTGCCCCCACAGCACCGCGCGCTGCAGCGTCAGCAGCGCCAGCAGCACCGGCAGGCCCAGCGCCAGCGTGCCGCGCAGGCCGCGCCAGCGGCGCAGGTCGGCGAGCCACCACGCCAGCGGCCAGAACATCGTCATCGCCGGCAAGTAGTTGCGATGTTCGAAGTACAGCTCCAGCGGGATGGTGGTGGACTCCATCGCCATGCCCGCGAAGTAGAACAGGATGGCCAGCGCCAGCACCGGGCGGGTGACGCGCCAGCGCCAGCCCAGCACGCCCAGCGCCACGATGCCCAGCAGCGCCGGCAGCGTGTCGGCCGGCCGCCACAGGCTGCGCGAGACGGCGAAGGCGTCGTTGAACAGACCGGTCGAGAAGGGCCGCGGCAGCCACAGCAGCCCGAGGTAATCCCACAGCGCGCGCGGCTCGGTGAGCAGGCGCTGGACTTCGGTCCAGCGCCGCACTTCGGGCGGATACAGCGCGACCCTTGCGCCCACCCACAGCAGGTAGGCCAGCAGCAGCAGCGCCGGCAGCGCCGCGCAGATCCACAGCAGGGCGCGCCATTGTTTTCGACTGCGGCCGTCCAGCGGCTGGCGCGCATATACCGTGGCTTCGAGCGCCAGCGCCAGCACCGGCAGCAGTGCACCGTTGGCCTTGGACAGCGTGGCCAGCAGCGTGCAGCCGACCAGGCCCAGCAGGGCCCAGGCGATCCCGGCGGCGTTGCGTCCCTGCAGCAGCAGCCGGCGTCCGCGCGTGTAGGCCAGCAGGCCCAGCAGCACGAAGAACGCCGCCAGCATGGCCTCGCGCTGCACCACGTACAGCGTGGTCGAGACCATCAGCGGATGCAGCATCCACAGCGCCGCGCCCAGCACCGCGGCACGTGCCGCGCGCGTGCCCGCGGGCTCCAGCACGCGCCCCAGCCGCCACAGCAGCGCCGCCAGCAGCGTGCCGTTGGCCAGCTGCAGCACGAGATTGGTCAGCTTGAACGGCCACGGCGGTGCCGGCCAGTTACGGGCGTCGATCAGAAAGCTGAGCAGTGCGACCGGGCGGCCGGCGGGATCACCGCCGCCGGCGGTGAGATAGCGCCAGAACACCGCCCAGCTGCGCACCGGCCCGAACTCGCCCAGCTTGGGCAGTGTGCCGAAGTCGTCGAACAGGAATGGTCCTTTCAACCCCGGCCAGTACGCCCACAGCGCCAGCAGCAGCACTGCCAGCAGGCCCAGCGGCGCCCACCAGCGTTCGGCAATCAGCGGTCGTTCGGCGGCATTGACGCCCATGCGGTGCTCCTGCGCGGCGGCGCGCATGATGGCACGCGCACCGGCGCCGGTGCCGCGTCAAGCCTGCAGCAGCGCCGGCGGCGCCAGCGGCTGCAGGGTCTCGACGATGCCCTTGGCCACGCCCAGCGGGCCGGCGACGACGTTGCCGCTGGCGGGCAACCCATCGCGGCCCGCGAAGTCGCCGTAGCGGCCGCCCGCCTCGCGCACCAGCAGGCAGCCGGCGGCCAGGTCCCAGGGTTTCAACCCGATCTCGAAATAGCCGTCGAAGCGCCCGCAGGCCACGTAGGCCAGATCCAGCGCCGCCGAACCGCTGCGGCGCAGATCCTCGGCCTGCTGCAACAGCGCGCGCAGCATGGCCAGTTGCGCGTCCAGATGCGCGCGCTGGCGGTACGGAAACCCGGTGGCCAGCAGGGCGCCGGCCAGGCTTTCGCGTCTGGAGACGCGGATGCGGCGGTCGTTGAGAAATGCGCCGTCGCCCTTGCTGGCGGTGAACAGGTCGCCGCGGAAGGGATCGAACACCACGCCGTGCGTGGGCTCGCCGCGATCCAGCAGCGCGATCGACACGCAGCAGTGCGGAATGCCGTGCAGGTAGTTGTGCGTGCCATCCAGCGGATCGATCACCCAGGTGACACGGCCGCGGGCCACCTCGCCCGATTCCTCGGCGAGGATGCCGTGGTCGGGATAGGCGCGGCGGATCTCGCGTATGATTTCGGCCTCGGCGAGGCGGTCGACCTCGCTGGCGAAATCCATGCGCTGCTTCTCGACGACGGCCAGGCCCTCGATGCGGTTCTGGTAGCGCAGGATGACGTTGCCGGCGGCGCGCGCGGCGCGCACCGCAATCGTGATGGCGGGTCTGGGCATGATCGGATCGCAGTGGACAAAGAACGGCGCCGCGCCGGGCGCGGCGCGCGCATTATGCCAGCCGCACCGCGGCGGTGCGGGCCTCGCGGCATGAGCGGGCCGGCCGGGCGTATCGCCTGCGTGCTGGTGCGCCCCCAGCATCCGGGCAACATCGGTGCGGCGGCGCGTGCCTTGCGCACGATGGGGCTAGCGCGGCTGGCGCTGGTGGCCCCGCAGCGTTTCCCCGATCCCGAGGCCACCGCGCTGGCGGCCGGCGCAGGCGCGCTGCTGGAGACCGCGCCGGTGCACGCGGATCTGGATGCCGCGCTGGCCGGCTGCACGCTGGCGCTGGGGTTGAGCGCGCGCCGCCGCGGCGTGGCGCTGGAGGAGCTCGACCCGCGCGCGGGCGCCGCGCGCGCCTACGCGCACGCCGCGGCCGGCGGTGAAGTGGCGCTGCTGTTCGGCAACGAGCGCACTGGCCTGGAGAACGACGAGCTGACGCGCTGCCACGCCATGGTGCGCATTCCCAGCGTCGAGGATTTCGGCTCGCTCAATCTGGCGCAGGCGGTGCAGGTGATGGCCTACGAGCTGCGCCTGTGCGCGCTGGCGCGGCAGGGCGTTGCGGAACCCGCCGCTGCGGACGACGAACCGCCGGCCGATCTCGCCCGGATGGAGGCCTTCTTCGCCCATCTGTGGCAAGTTCTGGATGCCATCGACTTCCACAAGGGCCGCGCGCCGTTCACCATCGAGCGCCGCCTGCGCCGGCTGTTCCTGCGCGCACGGCCCAGCCAGCGCGAACTGCGTATCCTGCACGGTATCCTGGCCGATGCCGGGCGCATGGCGCGGCTGGCGCGCGGCGCGGGTGCGAGGGAGTAGGGCGATGGCGCACCGTATCCTGGGCGTGGCCGCGCTGCTGTTCTGGCTGTGGACGCTGCTGCACCTGCACGCGTGGTTCCCGGCGTTGTGGACGCCGCGCGGCGGCGCCGTCCTGCAGGCCGCGCGCGATGCCGGGCTGGTGCTGCTCATGCCCGTGGCCGGTGCCGCCATGCTGATCGTTCCCGACCGGTTCGCCGCCCGCTGCAGCCCGCATGCGAAGGAAACGGGCGAGCCCGCTCTGGACCGCAGCTTCTGGATCCTGGCCGGGTATCTCACGCTGGGGCTGGCGTGGGCGCTGCTGCAGCTGTTCCGCTGAAGCGCGAAAGCGCCGCGTTCGCACTCAATACAGCCCCTGCAGCGTGTGCAGCAGCGCGTTGCTGAGCACCAGCAGCGCGGTGATACCGGCCAGCGAGGCGAGCCACAGCGCCAGCAGCAGCGCGCCGTCGCGTTCCGTGAGTGCGACGCCGTACAGCAGCAGTCCGGCGCCGATGGGCCAGTTGGTGAAGGGGATCGGCAACGCCAGCAGCGCGCCGATCAGCAGCAGCAGCAGCCCGGTCAGCAGGCTGGCCGGCCGGCGCGTCAGCCGTTCCAGCCGCGGTCGCGCCAGTTTTTCCAGCCGCGTCAGCAGCGGCATGCCGAAAGCGACGATTTTTTGCGCGGCGCCACGCGCGATGCGGTAGTCGGCCAGACGGCGCGGCAGCCAGGGCAGCAGCCGGCCCAGCAGCAACTGCAGCCCCACCAGCGCCACCAGCAGTCCCACCGGGCCGCCGATGCCGACCGGCACCGGCACGAAATTGGGCAGCGCCAGGATCACCAGCAGAAAACCGAACGCCCGTTCGTGCAGCGGCTCGATCAGATCACCCAGACGGATACGCGGCCCCGGATGCGCGGCCAGCACCGCGGTCAGCACCGCGCTGGTGCGCGGCGCGTGCGAGGGCGATTTCATGGCGCCGGTTCCGTGGCGTGCAGGCTCAGCAGTACGCGGTCGATGCGCGCGCCGTCCAGATCGAGGATCTCGAAGCGCAGGCCCTGCCACTCGATCACTTCGCCGATGGCCGGAATGCGGCCCAGCCGCGCCATGATCAGTCCGGCCAGGGTGTGGTATTCCAGATCGGGCTCTTCGGGCAACTGCACCGCGCCCAGCAGGTCGCGCAGTTCCTCGATGGGCAGCGCGCCGTCGAGGCTGTAGCTGCCGTCGGGACGGCGCACCACCGCCGCCGCGTGCGGCACGTCGCCCCGGATCGGCGCGGGCCGGCCCACCACCGCCTCCAGCAGGTTGTTGAAGGTGACCAGGCCTTCGATGTCGCCGTATTCGTCCACCACCAGCGCCAGCGGCGTGGGGGCGTCGCGGAACTCCTCCAGCAGGTCCAGCGCACGCGCGCTGGAGGGAACGTACAGCGGCTTGGCCAGCGTGCGGAACAGGTCGATGCGCGCGACGCCGCGCGTCAGCGGTTCGAGCAGGCGCTTGACCTCGAGCACGCCCAGCACGTCGCGCTCGCTGTCGCGGTAGACCGGATAGCGTGAATAGGGCGTGGCGCGCAGCACGGCCAGGTTCTCCTCGAGATCGGCCGCGGCGTTCAGCCAGGCGATGCGCGTGCGCGGGGTCATCACGCTGCCGACGCTGCGGTCGCCCAGCCGCAGCACGCGGCTGACCATGGCGCGTTCGTCCTCGTCCAGCACGCCCTGCTCGGCGCTTTCGGCCACCAGCAGGCGGATCTCTTCCTCGCTGATGCGTTCCTGCGCCGGCCGGCGCAGCCGCAGCAGCCGCAGCAGCGCATTGCTGGAGGCGTTCAGCACCAGCACGAACGGCGCGGTCAGCCGCGCCAGGCCCAGCATCGGCGCTCCGACCGCCTGCGCCAGCTTCTCGGGGGCCACCAGCGCCAGACGCTTGGGCACCAGCTCGCCGATGACGATGTTGAGGTACGTGATCAGCGCGATGCCCAGCACGTAACCCAGCGGCTTGGCGTACGGCACCAGCGCCGGCGCGCCCAGTCCCTGCAGCCACAGCCCGATCCGGTCGCCGATGCCGGCGCCGGTCACCACGCCGGTGACGATGGCGATCAGGGTGATGCCCACCTGCACGGTGGAGAGGAAATGCTCGGGTTTCTCGGCCAGCCGCAGTGCCAGTGCTGCACGCCTGCTGTCGCGTGCCATCTGCTTCAGGCGCGAGCGCCGCGCGGTGACGATCGCCATTTCCGACAGCGCGAAGAAGCCGTTGGCCAGGGCCAGCAGCAGCACCAGTCCCAGATCGGTCAACATCGCAGGCGCGTGACGACGGTCATGCCGGCAGTGTAGCAAGCGCGCCTGCGTAGCCTGGCGCGCGCGGCGCGGCACACGCTCAGTAGGCGTCGCCCTCGCTGCCCAGGGCCTGCTCCAGCTGGTCGCCGAGGATGCCCATCTCGCCGATCAGCCGCTCGAGTTCGTCCAGCGAGAGGATGTCGTAGGGGCGGTTCTCGCACAGGTGCAGGTAGGGCGAGCCTTCGAGGTCGCTGATGGCGAGGAATCCCGCGCGCTGCTCCCAGTTGAAGCGCAGGCAACGCTCCATGTCCACGCCCACCAGCGGCGCGATGGGCGTGGAGACGCGCAGATACTTGCGGCCGTTCTCGCCTTCCAGTTCCACCAGGTACATGCCCTGGTGGCGGGCCCGGCGCAGGTCCAGATCGAAGCTGATCAGGTAGGGATCGTTGGTGCGCAGCGCGTGCCGGCTGCCGAGGTGCGAGCGCACGGATTCGAAGGTCAGCATCGTGGTGTCCCGGTGATGGCCCGTCGGCATGGTAGCGTGATCGTCATGATCGCTGAACCGCTGCGTGCCGCCGTTCTCGCCGCCGTGCGCGCGATCCCCGCCGGACGCGTCAGCAGCTATGGCGGCGTGGCGGCGCGTGCCGGCCTGTCCGGGCGGGCGCGGCTGGTGGGCCGGGTGCTGCGCGAGGCCGGCGCGGATCTGCCCTGGCATCGCGTACTGCACGCTGACGGCCGGCTGGCGATGCCGCCGGGCAGCGCGCTGGCGCGGGAGCAGGGGCGGCGGCTGGCACGCGAGGGCGTGGCCGTGCGCGGCGGGCGGGTGGCTCGCGGGTACTTCATCGGCGGCGGCGATCTCGATGCGCTGCTGTGGCGCGGCGACCGCCGCTGAGGCGACGCCCGGGGGACACGGCCTCCTCAGTGCGGTGCGCGGCGGTTCAGCAGCACCGGCACCAGCGACAGCAGCGCCAGCGCCAGCAGCGGCAGCATCACATGCGGCTCGGCCATCATGTGCACGCCCACCGGCTCGCCGTGCGCGATCGCCTCGCCAAGCCCCGCGCCCACCGCGCTTTCGAAGCCCACCATCACCAGGCCGCCGCCGGCGGTGGCTGCGGCGAACAGCCACAGCGGACAGCGCAGCCAGGCCAGCGCCATGGTGACCGCACCGAAGGGGAACACCGGCACCAGCCGCAGGAACAGCGTGTAGCTGGCCGGATGGCGCAGGAATCCGGCGCGGATGCGTGTGGCCAGCGCCGGCGGCGGGCGCGTGCCTGCCGAGAGCGCCACGCGCGTCGCCAGAAACAGCACCAGCGCCCCCAGCAGCAGGCCCGTGCCGGACAGCAGGGTGCCTTCCACGAGGCCGAACACCATGCCGCCGGCGATGGTGAGCACCATCAGTCCGGGTGCGCCGCTGGCCACGGCCAGCACCAGCACGCCCAGATAGCCCAGGCGTGCCAGCCAGGGCGAGGCCAGCGTCAATTGCCGCAGTTGCGCATGATCGGCCGCCAGATGACGCGGATCGAAGTGCTTCAGCGTACCGGAGGCCACCAGCACGACGCCGGCGGCGATCAGCAGCAGCAGGGGCAGCAGGGCGCGCAGACGCTTCATCGCGGCGGGGCGGTGCGAAAACGCGAGCATAGCGGCAAGCGCCGGCCGCAGCGCGCCGAATCGCGGCGCGAGGCGATGCCTAGAACCGCCCGTCCAGGCGCAGGCCTGCCACCAGCGCGTGCGAGGCCCGCGGCGCCAGTGCCGGGTGCGCGATGTACTGCAGGTCCGGCTGCAGCGCCAGCCAGGGGCGCACGCGCATGCGCCAGGTCAGCTCGAAGGCCGTCTCGGCGCGTGGTGCGCCGGCGTGACGCCGGCGGTAGCCGGTCGCCAGCCGCGCGCGCGCGATTCCCAGACTGATGCGGCTGTGTGCGGCCGTCGTCAGCCGCAGGCCGCAGCCCAGGTAACGGGACACGGCGTCGACTCCTGGGCGCGTCCGCCCCCATTGCAGAAAGCCGCCCAGCGCCTCGCCACCACCATGCAGCAGCGTGACATCGGCCAGTGCATAGACACCCTGGTGCGCGGCGGCCAGCGCCGCGCCGCGATGCAGGCGCCAGAGGCCCAGCGCCAGCTTGTAGCTTCCGCGCCGGTACAGGCCGGTTTCCAGCGCCTGCAGCGCGCCATCGCCATGCCGCGGCAGGTTCAAACCGTGGCCGACGGCAGGATCGCGCGGCACGCCGCTCCACAGGCCGCCCAGCACGTAGAACGCGCCCGGATGCCAGCGTGCGGCGATGCCCGGCGCGGTCTGCGGCCAGATCGGCAGGCCGGCCTGCGAGCCGGTGGGCATCTGCCCGAACGAGGAGTTGATGAGATCGGCGCCGTCCGGCACCAGTCCGAATAGCTCGTCATAGCCCTGCCAGCCCAGCCGCAACGTCCAGTGGCGCGCCGGATCGTGCAGTTGCCAGAACGCCCGGTACAGGCGCCAGGCGTGGTGCGCGGCCAGGTTGTCCAGGGTCTGCAGGTCGCCGGCATCGCGCGAGGGGTTGCTGCCGGCGATGCGGATCAGGTCGATGTGGGTGTAGCTCTCCAGCGCATCGCCCAGGCGCCTGTGCGCGGTGACGCGCAGGTCGACGAGCAAAGGCACTTTCCAGCCGTGCGCGCGTCCGCCCACGACCGCGTCCATCAGGTCGGTGGCCCACAGCAGCCGCGCCTTCCAGCCGTGCGTGGCGCGCGGCAGGCCCAGCGTCACCGGCGCGCGTGCACCACCCGCGGCCGCGGCATGGCCATTGCCCGCGGCGCACAGGGCGACCAGCGCCAGGACCGCTACTGCGCGCGTGCGTGCGCCGCCGTGCCGCGTGCCGGCGACGCACCGGGAATGTGCGGGCATGTCCACCTCCGTTGCGCATTGTGCCGGCAGCGCCGTGGTCGTCGCGTGCAGACCCGCGCCGCCCCTGCCTGCGAGCGGTTCCGCGGCCGGCGGGCGGGTTTCAACGCCGACGCGCGGTCCCCAGCCAGTCCAGATGTCGTGTGGGTACCCGCGCTTCCTCCAGCCGGCGCCCGTGCGCGGCCAGGATGTCGCCGCGCGTGAGCATGCCCAGCACACGCTGCGGATCCTCGCCGTCCACCACCACCAGTCGCCCTACGCCGGCCAGCACCATGTGGTCGGCAGCTTCGCGCAGGCTGTGTCCGGCGTGCACCGTCAGCGGCGCACGGCGGATCAGCGCCGCCAGCGGTGTGGCCGGACCGTGTGTGTCGTCCAGCAGGTCGCGGCGGGTCAGTACGCCGCACAGGCGGTCCTGCGCGTCCAGCACCGGGTAGCCCCGATGTTGCGTCGCGGCCGAGCCGCCGGCCATCCACACGCGCACCTCGGCCAGCGTCTGCGTGGCGCGCAGCGTCACCGCGGGCGCGCTCATGGCCGCGCGTACCGGCACCTGCTCGAGGTAGTCGGCGCTGTAGTCGGCGGGCACGCGCACGCCGCGGCGGTCGATTTTCTCGGTCATGATGGTGGTGCGCATCAGCAGGCCGGAAACGAGATAGGCCGCCATGCAGCCGCCCAGCAGCGGCAGCAGGCCGTGCGGCTGCGCGGTGGTCTCGAAGGCGAACACCGCCGAGGTGAGCACCGCGCGAGAGGCGCCGGCGAACAGCGCCGCCATGCCCACCAGGGCGGCCAGGCGTGGATCCAGGCCCAGCGCCGGCCAGGCGTGCGCCAGCAGCAGTCCGATCGCGCCGCCCAGCGCACCGCCGATGGTGAACAGCGGCGCCAGCGTGCCGCCCGAGGTGCCGCTGCCCAGCGCGATCACCCACGACAGGAACTTCAGCGCGCACAGCGCCAGCAATGCGTCGAGGCCGATCCGCCCGGCCACGATCGCCGCGATATTGTCGTAGCCCACGCCGAGGGTCAGCGGCGCGAACCAGCCGATCACGCCCACCGCCACGCCGCCCAGCGCCGGCCACCACATCCAGTGCAGCGGCAGCCGCTCGAACTGATCCTCGACCCAATAGGCGGCGCGGGTCACGCCCACGCTCAGCAGACCCAGCAGCAGGCCCAGCGCCGCGCATGCCGCGATCGCTGCCGCGCCCGGCATGACCAGATGCGCGAGCGGGAACATCGGCGCGCCGCCTTGCAGCCGGAAGCGCAACGCGGTGGCCGCCACCACGGCGAAAGCGACCGGAATCAGCGAACGCGCGCGACGCTCGAACAGCAGCAACTCGATGGCCAGCAGCACCGCCGCCAGCGGCGCCGCGAACACCGCCGCCATGCCGGCCGCGGCGCCCGCGGTCAGCAGCGTCTTGCGCTCATCGGCGGTGACATGCACCAGTTGGCCCAGCAGCGAGCCCAGTGCGCCGCCGGTGGCGATGATCGGCCCCTCGGCGCCGAACGGCCCGCCGGTGCCGATGACGATGGCCGAGGACACCGGCTTCAGCCACACCAGCCGCGGCGGAATGCGGCTCTGGTTGAGCAGCACCTGCTCCATCGCCTCGGGGATGCCGTGGCCGCGGATGGCGCGCGAGCCGTAGCGCGCCATCGCACCCACGACCAGTCCGCCGATCACCGGCACCGCGATCACCCAGGCGCCCAGGTGATTGCCGGCCGGGCTGACGAAGCTGTCCTGCAGCCGGCCGTAGAAGACGAGGTTGGTGATCAGGCCGATCAGCAGCGTCAGTGCGCGCGCGATCACGGCGGCGGCCAGGCCGATCAGCAGCGCCAGCAGGCTGATCCACAGCACGCGCCGGGTCGGCGGCCGGAAGCTGCGCGGCATGCCGGCCGCTTCGAGGCCGGGCATCCTGGCCGGCGCGGACGGCAGCGGCGGCACGGCCTGGTCAGGCGCAGCAGGTTGCGCCATGGGTCTGCTCCGGTGATGGACCGGCGCGCGAGGCTACGCGGATCGGTGTCGCGGAGCTGGCTGGAAAATGAACGCCGCGCTCCTTCAGTCGCGGTGGCGATCCGGCGGCGCGTCACCGCGCGGCGGGTCGCGGTCGAGATGGAAGCGGTGCAGCAGCCGGTGCGCGAAGGGCGCCAGCAGCACCCCGGCCAGGAACACCACCAGCAATCCGCAGTACAGCGCGTAACTGCCGGCGAACAGTTTGGCACCCAGTGTCTTCGGCGTGGCCAGCGGCCCCATGCCGGAGAGGATCATCGCGGCATTGACGTAGGCATCTGCCCAGCCCAGATGGGCATAGTGGTGATAGCCCAGCATGCCCACGCCCAGCGAGCCGGCCACCACCAGTCCCGCCGCCAGCAGGTTGCGGCCGACGCGGCGCAGGAACACGCGCCGCGGGGCCAGGGCGTCGTCGCGCCGCTCCCACTTCCTGCCGGCACGCCGGCCCCGCGCGGGCTGCCGTGCGGGCATCCGTCAGAACAGCAGGCTGCTCATGCGCCGGCGCGTCCGGCCCACCAGCTCGGCGTCTTCCACCAGTGCGAAGGCCGCCAGCAGCCGCTTGCGCGCCAGCCCGTCGCTCCAGTCACGCGCCTCGGCCAGCAACGCCAGCCAGGCATCCAGCGCCTGCTCGGCATGGCCGCCCAGCAGGCGGCGCACCGCCAGCAGGTCGCGCGCGGCGTAGTCTTTCGCGTTGGCGGCGACACGCTGCTGCAGCGTCGCTTCGTCGGGTGCGCCGGCCAGCGCGCGCGCCAGATCCAGTTCGCCGCGCAGGCGCCGCGCACGGTCGTCGGCGGCCAGGCTGTCGGGCAGCGCATCCAGCGTGGCCGCGGCCGCCTCGGCCTGGCCGGCGCGCATCTGCGCCAGCGCCAGATCCAGCTTCAGTCCGTCATTTCCGGGCTGCGCCGCCACTGCGTCCTGCAGGCGCGCGAGCGCCTGGCCGGGCGACTCGATGCGGCGCGGCTCGGGCGCCGCCGGTGCATCCTCTTCGACGGATGCGCCGGCCAGCGCGGGCTGGATGCCATGCCGCTGCAGGAATCCGCGCACGTCGCGTTCGGGTTGCGCACCCATGAATCCGTCCACCGGCTGACCGTCCTTGATCAGCACCACCGTCGGCAGCGAGCGGATGCCGAACATGCCGGCCAGGGCCATTTCCTGGTCGGTGTCGATCTTGACCAGGCGGAAGGCGCCGTTGAACTCGTCCGCCAGCTTCTCGAGGATGGGCTTGAGCTGCCGGCAGGGCGCGCACCAGCCGGCCCAGAAGTCGATCAGCACCGGCTGCTGCATCGAGGCCTGCATGACTTCGGCATCGAAATTGGCCTGGGTCACGTCGGTGATGTGTGCGCTGGCGCTCATGGAGGGCTCCGGAAAGAGATGGCCCATCATTGGGGCACGCACGCAGGCTGACAAGAGCGCGCGCCGCCGCGCTGCGCACGCAGGCCGTCGCGGCGGATGCCGGAATGCTTACGGACGCGGGTGACTTCCGGCAGGCTCGCGCGCTCGGCCGCATCACTATTATCAAGTACGCTATACAGAGCTGAAGGGCAATGGTGCACGGCGCTACCCGCCGTGCAGGCCGCGCCACCCCGGGATCTCCGCCATGACCGATCCGGCCGCACTCGAAGCTTTCGTGCGCAAGTTCGACAAGGAACTGGCCGCCGGCATCACCGCATTGGCGCTGTTGGCGGTGCTGGGCGCCGGCACGCCGCTGTACGGCTACCAGATCGCCAAGCGGCTGGAACGGGACGGCGGCGGCGTGCTGGCCGGCAAGCAGAGCGCGTTGTACCCGGTGCTGCGCGGACTGCAGGCGGCGGGGTTGCTGCGCAGCGACGTGCAACCCTCGCTGAGCGGACCGCCGCGCCGCTACTACCGCATCACCGCGTTGGGCCGCGCGGCCCTGGCCCAATGCGGCACGCACTGGCGCGAGACGCGCCGCATCGTCGACGACCTGATCGGAGGGGAACACCCATGAGCACCGGTACACCGCAGACCATCGCCGAATACCTGCAACAGCTTCGCGCGGCGCTCGCCGGCGCCGATCCGGCCATGATCCAGGATGCGCTCTACGACGCCGAGGAACACCTGCGCAGCGAACTGGCCGAGCATCCCGAGGAAACCGAAGCGGCGATGCTGGCGCGCGTGGCCGGCAGTTACGGCGCGCCGCAGGAAGTCGCGGAGATCTACCGCGACACCGAGGTCAGGGTGCAGCGCGCGCTGCGCCCGCCGCGGCCGCCGGCGCCGCGCGGGGTGCTGGCGCGCTTCTTCGGCGTGATCGCCGACGCGCGCAGCTACGGCGCGCTGTTCTACATGCTGCTGGCGCTGGCCACCGGCATCTTCTACTTCACCTGGGCGGTGACCGGGCTGAGTCTGTCGGCAGGGCTGGCGGTGCTGATCATCGGCATTCCGTTCATCGTGTTGTTCTTCGCCAGCGTGCGGGTGCTGGCGCTGGTCGAGGGGCGTCTGGTCGAGGTGATGCTGGGCGTGCGCATGCCGCGCCGTCCGGCTTCCAGCGCGCGCGGGCTGCCACTGCTGCAGCGCATCGGCGCCATGTTCACCGATCCGCGCACCTGGGGCACGTTGCTGTACCTGCTGCTGATGCTGCCGCTGGGCGTGGCCTATTTCACGCTGGCGGTCACCGGCCTGACCCTGAGCGTGACGCTGGCGGCGGCGCCCTTCGTGCAGGGGTTCGGCGTGCCGATGACGACGTTCAACGGGGTGGCGTACTTCTGGCCGCTGTGGGCGCTGCCGTTCGCGCTGCTGGGCGGCGTGCTGCTGTTCTTCGTGGTACTGCACATGGCGCGCGGCGTGGGCTGGCTGCACGGGCACCTGGCCAAGCACCTGCTGGTGAAGCTGGGCGGCTACTGAGCGCGGCCGGGCGGCGCGGCGCGGGGCGCACGTACAATCGCCGCCTCCCCGCACCGGATTCCGCCATGACCGCCTTCGGCACGCCGCATACCGACACCGCGTGCCGCGTGCTGCTGCTGGGTGCGGGCGAGCTGGGTAAGGAGGTGGCGATCGAGCTGCAGCGACTGGCCTGCGAGGTGATCGCGGTGGACCGCTACGCGCACGCGCCGGCCATGCAGGTGGCGCACCGCAGTCACGTGATCGACATGCTCGACGGCGCCGCGCTGCGCCGCGTGATCGAAGCCGAGCGGCCCGCGCTGGTGGTGCCCGAGATCGAGGCCATCCACACGCCCACGCTCGAGCAGCTCGAGGCCGAGGGCTATGCCGTGGTGCCCACCGCGCGCGCGGCGCGGCTGACCATGGACCGCGAGGGCATCCGCCGTC
>JAJYTR010000008.1 GCA_021792975.1 Pseudomonadota bacterium
CGGCGGTCTTGCCGGTGCCGGTTTGCGCGGCGGCCAGCAGGTCGTGTCCGGACAGCACCATGGGAATGGCCTGGATCTGGATCGGGGTGGGCGTGAGGTAGCCGGACTCGCGCACCGCGCGCGTCAGGGCTTCGGCCAGGCCGAAGGAATCGAATGTCATGAAATGGAATCCGTGACCCGCAGGGCGGGCGCAAGTCCGCGGCCGTCGCACAGTGCGACACCAGTCCGCAGCGGGGAAAGTCGGCGCGGCCGACAGATCTTCAGAACGAGCGCGGAGCGACGACTGGGCTGCACTCCGGCACGCGCATGCTAGCAGTTATGCCGGATGGACGCCGCGCGGCCCGCTTGGTGCGGATGCCTGCACCCGTTCGCCGGGGCCTGCGGCCGTACGCGCGCGATGCGGGGAAATCGCGACGGGCGCGATGGCGACCGCGCCAGCCGTCGGCCGGCAAGGGTGCCGCCGGGATCCGCATGCCCGGGCCTGCGGCCCGCGCATACGGGGCCGCACTGAAAACCTACTTGCGCGTGGCGTGCGCCGTGCACCAGCCCCTGGCCGGTACGGCGAAACCCTTGAAGATCGCGCAGGGACCCCACGCCGCGCCTGCAGCACCCTGGAAAAAGGTGCAATTGGCGCAGTCTTGGGTGGGTTTGTGGTTGGGATACTTCGCCTGGTCCACCTGCGCGGTGTTTTCGACGAAGCCCAGCGCCTTGGCTTGCGGATTGGCGGGGCTGAGATGCGGCAGTTGCGCCGCGTGCGCCAGACGCGGGAGCAGGCTGCCGGCGGCCAGCGTGGCGGTGGCGCCCGCGGCGATCGCGAGGAAGCGGCGGCGCGAGGGATCGTTGGTTTGCTTCGACATGAAAACCTCCAGGGTTGCACTGCATCCGGTGCCCGCCGTCGCGCACGGCACGCACTGCGCGGAGGGCGCCGCACCGGCGGCACATGCCTGTATGCCTCGATCCGCGGCGCGTATCCACTTACAGAATCGCAATGCCCGGACCTCGCGCCGCGGCGCGCTGGCCGGACTTCCCTGCTGCATGCCCGCGCGGTACAAGTCGGTTCTGCCCGCCGAGTCCGGAAACTGCCGTGTCCAACCCTCCCTGCGATGCCCGCCTGCACGACGCTGCGCGGGCGGTGTCCGAACTGCTGGTCGCGCGCGGCCTGATGCTGGTGACCGCCGAATCCTGCACCGGCGGCTGGATCGCCAAGACCCTGACCGACCTGCCGGGCAGTTCGGCCTGGTTCGAAGCCGGCGTGGTGGCCTACAGCTACGAGGCCAAGGAGGCGCTGCTGGGCGTGAACCCGCACACGCTGGAGCGCGCCGGCGCGGTCAGCGAGGAGACCGTGATCGAGATGGTCTCCGGCGCGCTGGCCCGCTTCGGCGCCGGGGTGGCGGTGGCGGTCACGGGCATCGCCGGCCCGGGCGGCGGTACCCCGGGCAAGCCCGTGGGCAGCGTCTGGATCAGCTGGAAACGGCGCGGCGGCTACGCGCAGGCGCAACTGTTCCATTTCGCGGGCGACCGCGAGGCCGTGCGCCGGCAGACCGTGGCCGAAGCCCTCTGCGGCATTCGGAAAATCCTGACATGAACGGCGGTGCGCGCCGGCTTCGGGTGCGTGCCGGCGTGGGATAATCGCGCTGTCGCAGCCGTTGCGACGCGTCCGCGGCAGTCTGGCCGCACTTCCACCCGAACGAGGCCCCACGATGGACGACAACAAGCGCCGCGCGCTCACCTCCGCGCTCAGCCAGATCGAAAAACAGTTCGGCAAAGGCGCGGTGATGCGCATGGGCGACCGCACCGACGACGCCATCGAGGCCGTCTCCACCGGTTCGCTGGGCCTGGACATCGCCCTGGGTGTCGGCGGCCTGCCGCGCGGGCGTGTCGTCGAGATCTACGGCCCCGAATCTTCGGGCAAGACCACCCTCACCCTGCAGGTGATCGCCAACGTGCAGCGCAACGGCGGCACCGCGGCTTTCGTGGATGCCGAGCACGCGCTCGATCCGGTCTACGCGGGCAAGCTGGGCGTCAATGTCGACGACCTGCTGGTCAGCCAGCCCGACACCGGCGAACAGGCGCTGGAAATCGCCGACATGCTGGTGCGCTCCAACGCGGTGGACGTGGTGGTGATCGACTCGGTGGCGGCGCTGGTGCCCAAGGCCGAGATCGAGGGCGAGATGGGCGACTCGCATGTCGGTCTGCATGCGCGGCTGATGTCGCAGGCGCTGCGCAAGCTCACCGCCAACATCAAGCGTTCCAATTGCCTGGTGATCTTCATCAACCAGATCCGCATGAAGATCGGCGTCATGTTCGGCAACCCCGAAACCACCACCGGCGGCAACGCGCTGAAGTTCTACGCCTCGGTGCGCCTGGACATCCGCCGCATCGGTGCGGTCAAGCGCGGCGAGGAAGTGATCGGCTCCGAGACCCGCGTCAAGGTGGTCAAGAACAAAGTTGCCCCGCCGTTCCGCCAGGCCGAGTTCGAGATCCTCTACGGCGAGGGCATTTCGCGCGCCGGCGAGATCATCGAGATGGGTGTGGCCGCCAGCCTCATCGAGAAATCCGGCGCCTGGTACAGCTACAAGGGCGAGCGCATCGGCCAGGGCAAGGACAACGCGCGGCAGTACCTCAAGGAGCACCCGGAGATTGCCGCTGAACTCGAGGCCGAACTGCGCGCGCGCCTGTTGACGCTGCCGGCCGCCCATGGTGACGCCGAAGCCACCGAGGCCTGAGCGGCGCAACCGGCGTCCGGCAGCGGGGTCGCGCAGCGCGCTGGAGCATGGAGTCGCGCTGCTGGCCCGGCGCGAGTACTCGCGGCACGAGCTGCGCCGGCGCATGGATGCGCGCGGTTTTGACGCCGCCGATGCCGAAGCGGCGCTTGCCGAACTGGCCGCGCGCGGCTGGCAGTCCGATGCGCGCTATGCCACGCTGCTGGCGCGCAGCCGTGCGGCGCAGGGGTACGGCCCGCGTCGGATCCGCATGGAGCTGGCCGCGCAGGGTATCGCGCGCGATGAGGCGCAGGCTGCAGTGCAGGCGCTCGATCACGACTGGACGCGCGCGGCGACGGATCTGGTGCGGCGCCGCTGCGGCAGCCTCGCCGATGCGGCGTCGCGCCGGCGTGCCGCGCAGATGCTGCTGCGCCGCGGTTTCGAGACCGCCACGGTAAGATGCGTCACCCGCACCGGGATCGAGGATGCGGCCGACGGCGAGGATTGATCCCTCCGCGCCGGGCCGCATACTCGCAGCGTGCCTCCGTCCGCCGACGCATGAAAACCGCCGAGATCCGCAGCCGTTTCCTCGAGTTCTTCCGCCAGCGGGGCCACAGCATCGTGCCCTCGGCCACGCTGGTGCCGGCCAACGACCCGACACTGCTGTTCACCAACTCGGGCATGGTGCAGTTCAAGAACGTGTTCCTGGGCAGCGAGAAGCCCGGCTACGTGCGCGCCGCCGACGTGCAGCGCTGCCTGCGTGCCGGCGGCAAGCACAACGACCTCGACCAGGTGGGCTACACCGCGCGCCACCACACCTTCTTCGAGATGCTCGGCAACTGGTCGTTCGGCGACTACTTCAAGAAGGACGCCATCGTCTGGGCCTGGGAACTGCTGACCGCCGAGTTCGGATTGCTGCCGGAACGGCTGTGGGTGACGGTCTACCACACCGACGACGAGGCCTACCGCATCTGGAACGAGGCCATCGGCGTGCCCGCCGCGCGCATCGTGCGCATCGGCGACAACAAGGGCGCGCCCTATGCCTCGGACAACTTCTGGCAGATGGCCGATACCGGTCCCTGCGGTCCCTGCACCGAGATCTTCTACGACCACGGTCCGGAAGTGGCGGGCGGCCCGCCCGGTTCGCCCGACGGGGACGGCGACCGCTACATCGAGATCTGGAACCTGGTGTTCATGCAGTTCGACCGCGCCGCCGACGGTACCCTGTCGCCGCTGCCGGCACCCTGCGTCGATACCGGCATGGGCCTGGAGCGCCTGGCCGCGGTGCTGCAGGGCGTGCATTCCAACTACGAGACCGACCTGTTCCGGCACCTGATCGCGCGGGCCGCCGAACTCACCGCCACCGCCGACCGCACGGACAAGTCGCTGCGCGTGATCGCCGACCACATCCGTGCCGGGGCCTTCCTCATCGTCGATGGCGTGCTGCCCTCCAACGAGGGACGTGGCTACGTGTTGCGCCGGATCATCCGCCGTGCGCTGCGCCACGGCTGGATGCTGGGCGTGCGCGGCGAGTTCTTCTGGAAGATGGTCGCGCCGCTGGTGGACGAGATGGGCGCGGCCTATCCGGAACTGGCCGCCCGGCAAGCCTTCGTCGAGGACACGCTGCGTGCCGAAGAGCGGCGCTTCGGCGAGACGCTGGAACATGGCATGCGTGTGTTCGACGAGGTGGTCGAACGCTGCGGCGGCACCATTCCCGGCGAAGACGTGTTCCGCCTCTACGACACCTACGGTTTTCCGGTCGATCTCACCGCCGACATTGCGCGCGAGCGCGGCCTCGAGGTGGATCTCGCGGGCTTCGAGCGGGCCATGGCCGCCCAGCGCGGGCGTGCGCGCGCCGCGGGCCGGTTCGAGGCCAGGGGCCAGATGCCGGCCGAACTGGCCAGTCAGCTCGCGCCCACGGTCTTTCTCGGCTACCAGACACTGACGGAGACCGGTGCCACCGTGATCGGCATCGTGCGTGATGGCCGCCAGGCCGGTGCGCTGAACGACGGCGAGGAAGGCTTCGTCATCCTCGATCGCACGCCGTTCTATGCCGAGTCGGGCGGCCAGGTGGGCGATGCCGGCACCCTGTCGAACGCCGCCGGCACCTTCGAGGTGACGGACACGCTGAAGATGGGCGGCGTGTTCACCGGGCATGCCGGATGCTGGTCGGGCGCGCAGCCGCTGCACCGCGGCGATACGGTCCGCACGCAGGTGGATGCCGCCCGCCGCCAGGCCATCGTGCTGAACCATTCCGCCACCCACCTGCTGCATGCGGCGTTGCGCAAGGCGCTGGGGGGGCACGTGACGCAGAAAGGCTCGCTGGTCGCGCCGGATCGTCTGCGCTTCGACTTTTCGCACCCCGGACCGATGACGCAGCCGGAGCTGGCGGAGGTCGAGGCGCTGGTCAACGCGGAGATCCGCCGCAATGTCGAGGTCGAGGTGCGCCACATGGCCTACGACGACGCCATCGCCTCCGGCGCGATGGCGCTGTTCGGCGAGAAATACGGCGACCGTGTACGCGTGCTGCGCATGGGCGAATTCTCCACCGAGCTGTGCGGCGGCACCCACGTCGGGCGTACGGGCGACATCGGTCTGTTCAAGATCCTCGGCGAATCGGGCGTGGCTTCGGGCGTGCGCCGCATCGAGGCCGTCACCGGTGCAGCCGCACTGGCGTCGGTACGTCGGCAGGAGCAGCAGCTCGAACAACTGGCGCTGCTGCTCGGCAGCGCACCGGCGGAGAGCGCAACGCGTCTGCAAGCGCTGCTGGAGCGGCAGCGCCGGCTCGAGCGCGAGCTCGAGAGCCTCAAGGCCAAGACGGCCGGTGCGGTCGTCGACGAACTGGCCGCGCGCGCGATCGAAGCCGGCGGGATCCGGTTGCTGGCCGCGCGGCTGGACGGTCTCGACGCCAAGGCCCTGCGCGAGGCCCTGGACCGGCTGAAGCAGCGGCTGGGCGACTGCGCAGTGCTGCTGGCTTCGGTCAGCGAAGGCAGGGCCAGCCTGATCGCGGGCGTGCAGGGCACCGCGCTGGCGCGGCTCAAGGCCGGTGATCTGGTGGCCCACGTGGCGCACCAGATCGGCGGCAGGGGCGGCGGCCGCGCCGACATGGCACAGGGCGGGGGTAACGCGGGGCCCGAACTCGACCAGGCACTGGGCGCGGCACCGGCATGGCTGGCCGGGCAGCTTGCCGCGGCCGGGCAATCGTAAGTTTGTGTGGATGGCGCCTTCACGCGCGTTGCTGCGCGCTGCCGGAGTTCGCTAGTATCGTCCGCTGCACGGAGGTCTGCCCCCGCTGACCTCCGCGTCTGACAACCATGAACGGCACATCGCTGTGTCCGCTGCGTGGCGACGCGGTGTGCGTCCGGGTGGGGCGACGCCGCGACCACGCGAATCCTTGGAGCTCCAACATGCTGATTCTGACCCGCCGGGTCGGCGAAACCCTGATGATCGGCGACGAGGTGACCGTCACCGTGCTGGGTGTGAAAGGCAACCAGGTACGCCTGGGCATCAACGCGCCCAAGACAGTGTCGGTCCACCGCGAAGAGATCTACCAGCGCATCAAGGCCGAGCAGGCCGAAGGCGGTGCGCCCAAGCAGGACTGACAGCGCTGCCGTTTCCAGATATCCGGAGACAGGTTATGCTTGCCGGCTTCACACAACTGTTGTGTGCGCCGCGCCGATGTGGAGAGATGCCCGAGAGGCCGAAGGGGCTCCCCTGCTAAGGGAGTATAGGGTCAAAAGCTCTATCGAGGGTTCGAATCCCTCTCTCTCCGCCAGTTCATCCGCAGCCGCGCGGATGGCGGTCGTAGGGTCCGGCGCGCCGGCTGGACCATGATCCCCGGCCGGCGGGTCCGCCCGATGCAGCGCCACCGGTCGCCCAGCAGAAAGCCCGGCTCGTAGGCCGGGCTTTTTCGTGGCTGCGGTGGTCGGGGTGACAGGATTCGAACCTGCGACTTCTACCTCCCGAAAGTAGCGCTCTACCAGGCTGAGCTACACCCCGACGGAAGGCCGCGGATGATACAGGCGCGCCGCGGCGCGTCGCAACACGACGCAGGTGCGGCGGAGGGGCGCGGACGTGTTCGGATAGACTGGCGCGCTGTTCCGATGCCCCGGATCCATCGATGACGCTGACCTCCGCCCGCACCGTACCCGGCGTGCTGGAACTGCTGCCGGCCGAGCAGATCGCTTTCCAGGACATGCTGGACACGATCCGCCGCAATTACGAGCGCTTCGGGTTTCTGCCGATCGAGACGCCGGTCATGGAGTTCAGCGAGGTTCTGCTGACCAAGCAGGGCGGCGAGACCGAGCGCCAGGTCTATTTCGTGCAGTCCACCGGCGCGCTGGAGCAGGGCGGGCGCCCGGAACTCGCGCTGCGTTTCGATCTCACCGTGCCGCTGGCGCGCTACGTGGCCGAGCACGAGCATGCGCTGAGCTTCCCGTTCCGCCGCTACCAGATGCAGCGCGTGTACCGCGGCGAGCGTGCCCAGCGCGGGCGCTTCCGCGAGTTCTACCAGTGCGACATCGACGTCATCGGCAAGGACAGCCTCTCGGTGCGCTACGACGCCGAGATGCCGGCGGTGATCTACAGCGTGTTCCGTGACCTCGACATCGGGCCGTTCCAGATCCAGCTCAACAACCGCAAGCTGATGCGCGGCTACTTTGAGAGCCTGGGTATCGCGGATGAACAGCAGGCCGGCGTGCTGCGCGAAGTGGACAAGCTGGACAAACACGGGGAGGAGGCCGTGCGCGCCGTTCTGGCCGGACCCGGTCACGGACTGGGCGACGGTGCAGTGGATCGCATCATGTCATTCATCGGCGTGCGTTCGCAGGACCATGCCGATGCGCTGGCGCGGCTGGATGCGCTGCAGGGCTCGGGCGCCCGGTTCGAACAGGGCCGGGCGGAACTGCGCGAGGTGCTCGGCCTGATCCGCGCGTTCGGCGTTCCCGAATCGCATTACGCGCTGAATCTCTCGATTGCGCGCGGATTGGACTACTACACCGGCACGGTCTACGAGACCCGCCTCGTGCAGCATCCGCAGATCGGGTCGATCTGTTCGGGTGGCCGCTACGACGATCTCGCCGGCAGCTACACGAAGTCGCACCTGCCGGGCGTCGGCATCTCGATCGGTGCCACGCGGCTGTTCTGGCAGCTGCGTGAGGCCGGGCTGCTGGGTCCGGTGCAGAGTACGGTGCAGGTGTTGGTGACGATGATGGACGAGGCGCAACTGCCGGCCTACCTCGCGCTGGCCGCGCAACTGCGCGGCGCCGGCATCGCCACCGAGGCGGTGATGGAACCGTCTAAGCTGGCGCGGCAGTTTCGGCACGCCGACCGCGCGGGCATCCGTTTCGTCGTCGTGCTGGGGCCGGACGAGCTGGCCAGGGACATGGTCACGCTGAAGGACATGCGCAAGCAGGAGCAATTCCAGGTGCCGCGCGGCGAGCTGGTGAAGACGCTGCGCGTCGAGCTGGAACAGGCCACGGCGATGGCGCGGATGGGACGCGGCTGAAGATGGCGACGCGTACAATTGAGTTGGATGGCCGCAGCCTGACTGCGGCCGCGCTGATGACGCTGGCGCAGGGCGACGCCCGCATTGCGCTGGCGCCAGCCGCCCTGGCCCAGGTGCGGCGGGCGGCGGACTTCCTGTCCGAGCAGGTACGCCGGGGCGAGCCGATCTACGGCGTGACCACCGGCTTTGGCAGCAATGCGGACAAGCTGCTGGGTGCCCACCGCGCGCGCGACGAGTTGCCGGGCGGCAATCCCGATCCCCGCGCGGGCGGCCTGCCGGAAGAGCTGCAGCACAACCTCATCGTGACCCACGCGGTGTGTACGGGCGAGCCGTTCGCACCCGAGGTGGTGCGCGCGATGCTGGTGATCCGCATCAACACGCTGCTGCGCGGCCATTCCGGCATCCGCGCGGAAACGCTGCAGGCGCTGGCCGAATTGTTCAACCGTGGCGTGGTGCCGGTGATTCCGCAACTGGGCTCGGTCGGCGCCAGTGGCGACCTCGCGCCGCTCTCGCATCTGGCCATCGTGCTGCTGGGTGGAGGCGAGGCGTTCCACGCAGGCGAACGCCTGCCCGGTGCAACAGCGCTGCGACGGGCGGGGCTGCAGCCCGTGCGCCTGTCCTACAAGGAGGGCCTGGCGCTCAACAACGGCACGGCGCAGATGCTGGCCTGTGCGGTTCTGGCCTTGGACCGGCTGCAGCGCCTGGCCACCACCGCCGATCTCGCCGCGGCGATGACGCTGGAGGCTTTCGCCGGCCGTGGCAGCGCCTTCCGCGCGGATGTGCATGCGCTGCGTCCGCATCCCGGGCAGGTGGCCTGTGCGGCGCATCTGCGCGAACTGCTGGACGGTTCGACGCTGATCGACATTCCCTACCACCTGGTGCCGCGCTTCGCGACATGGACGGCGCAGGCCTGGCACGAACCCGAAGACCAGGCCGTGCACTTCGACATCGCGTGGGACTGGGTGCCCGCGCACCGGCGTCATGGCCGCGAGGCGTTCTACACCCGTTTCCTGCCCTTCCGCGGCGGCAAGAAGCACCAGCCGCAGGATGCCTACAGCCTGCGCTGCATCCCGCAGGTGCACGGCGCCGTGCGTGACGCGCTGGCGCAAGCCGCCCGCGTGCTCGACATCGAACTCAACGCCGTCACCGACAATCCTCTGCTGTTTCCCGATCGTGCCGGCGCGCGCGTGATCGAGGACCGGGTGGTCTCGGCCGGCCATTTCCACGGCATGCCGCTGGCGCTGGCCATGAGTTACGTCAAGGCCGCCATCCCCGTACTGGCCTCGATCAGCGAGCGCCGTATCGCCAAACTGGTGGATGCGGCGACCAATGACGGTCTGCCGGCCTTCCTCGCCGGCAACGAGGACGCCACCGATTCCGGCTTCATGATCGTGCAGTACACCGCTGCCGCGCTGGTCAACGATCTGGCCAGCAGGGCGCACCCGGCCAGCGTCTATTCCATTCCCACCAGCGCCAATGCCGAGGACCATGTCTCGATGGGCGCCAACGAGGCGCGCCAGGTGCTGGCGATGTGCGAGCCGCTGGAGCAGGTGCTGGCGCTGGAGCTCTACACCGCTGCGCAGGCGCTGGACTACCGCCGCGACATGCTCAACGCTGCGCGCCGACTGGCCCGGCGCGGCGACTGGCGCGTGCTAGCGGCCAAGATCGGCGGCGCCCCCGAGGCCGGGCATCCGCAACACGCGCAGTTCGAGCAGGAAGTGCGCGCGCTGATGCGGGCCCTGGCCGAGGCGTCCGAATTCCATCCCGGGCCGGCCGTGGCCGAGGCGCTGCAGCGCATCCGCGCCGAGGTGGCCTTCATGCCGCGCGATCGCGCCATGGACGGGGACATCGCGCGCATGCTGGCCCTGGTGCGGCGTGGCGGGATCTGAACCGCCGCGCCGCACTCAGGACGCGCGGTCGGCCGGGTGGTGGATGCCGTCGCGGGTGGGAATCCCGTCCAGCAGGAACGGATTGATGCCCTCCAGGCAGGCCACGTTGTAGCCGTACTGGCCGGGCGTGGAGCGGCGCTGGTGGTGGGTGTGGATGCCGCAGTTCGAGCAGAAGTAGTGCCGCGCCGTGCGGGTGTTGAACCGGTAGATCTGCAGGACATCTTCGCCGCGGACGACGTGCAGTCCGGACAGCGGCACCGAGGCGACGATGGTGCCCCGACGGCGGCAGTACGAGCAGTCGCAGCGGCGCGGATCGACGATGCCATCAGGCAGGTCGAGCTCGATCGCCACCGCGCCGCAGTGGCAGGAAAGCCGGTGCCGGGGCAGGACCGGGACGCCGCCGACGGATCGGATCATGGGCGCACCTGGGGCCAGGGAGGACCGATTCACGCGCGATGGCGCGTTTCCTGTCAACCGTCACGTGCCGGCACATGGAACCGGCGGCGTCGCAGCCGCGGGCTTGCATCGGGTGCGGCGTTGCCGTTAGCATCATGTACTAATGCATTAGTACATAAGCCTGTGCCATGAAGAGACGATCGCTGGAACCGCTGCAGCCGCGTGCCCAGGCCGAGGAGGGCCTGTGCCGCGCGCTGCTGTCGATGCGCACGGTGGCGGAGATGCGGGCCCTGCTGCGCGATCTGTGCACACCGGCCGAGGTCGAGGCCCTGGTGGACCGCTGGTCGGTGGTGCCCTACCTGCTGGACGGCCGGCCTTACCGCGAGATCCACGACCTCACCGCGGTCAGCATCACCACCATCGGCCGGGTGGCGCGCTATCTCAGTCAGGGCAACGGCGGCTATCTGGCCGCGGCGGCGCGCGCGCAGCATGCACGCAGGCCGCGCCGCGCGACAGGCGCGGCCGGCGAAGCGCCCAGGCCGCGGCGCGCGGCGGAGGTGCGGACATGAAGCCGCGCGACCGCCTGCGCATCGCCGCGCAGAAATCCGGCCGTCTTGCCGAGCCCTCGCAGGACCTGCTGACGCGCTGCGGGCTGAAGTTCCGGCAGAGCCGCGACCGCCTGTTCTGCTTCGGTGAAACCCTGCCGGTCGATCTGCTGCTGGTGCGCGACAACGACATCCCCGGGCTCATCGCCGACGGTGTCTGCGATCTCGGCGTGGTGGGACGCAACGTGCTGGGCGAGCAGGGCCTGACCCTGCAGGCCGCCGGTGACGTGCCCGCGTTCCGCGAACTGCGTGCGCTGGGCTTCGGCCAGTGCCGATTGTCGCTGGCGCTGCCGCAGGAGGCGGACTACGCCGGTCCGGCACAGTTGCAGGGCCTGCGCATCGCCACCACCTATCCGCAGCTGCTGGGCCAGTGGCTGCGGACGCAGAGGGTCGAGGCGCGGGTGGTGACCTTGTCCGGGTCGGTGGAGATCGCTCCGCGCCTGGGCACCGCCGATCTCATCTGCGATCTGGTCTCCAGCGGCGCCACGCTGGCGGCCAACCAATTGCGCGAGGCGGTGGTGCTGATGGAGAGCGAGGCCGTGCTGGCAGCCGCCGCCGAACCGCCGGCGGACGAGCGCGGCGACCTGATCGAGTTGCTGCTGCGGCGGATCGACGGCGTGATCCGGGTGCGCGAGTCCAAGCTGCTGCTGCTGCACGCCCCGCGCGCGGCGGTCGAGGCCATCGGCCGGCTGCTGCCGGCGGACGCCACCACCACCGTGATGCCCATCGACGGCCATGCCGACCGGGTGGCACTGCAGGCGCTCTGCCACGGCGCGGTGACCTGGCAGCACCTGGAGGACATGAAGCGCGCCGGCGCCAGCGCCATGCTGGTGCTGCCGGTGGAGAAGATGCTGGCCTGAGCGCGGACGACCATGAACCGTATCGACTGGAACCGACTCGACGAAGCCGCGCGGGCCGAGGCGCTGGCGCGTCCGGTGCGCGAGCGCACCGTGGAAGTGCGCCTGGGCGTGGAGCGCATCCTCGCGCAGGTGCGCGCCGATGGCGACCACGCACTGCGCCTGCTGACCCGCCGCTTCGACGGCTGCGAACTCGATGCGCTGGAGGTCGCCGGGGACGAGTTCGCCGCGGCCGCGGCCGCCGTCCCTGCGGATCTGCATGCGGCGATCGAGGAGGCGGCCGGGCGCATCGAGGCCTTCCACCGTGCCACCGCGCCGCAGGCGGTGCAGGTGGAGACCGCGCCCGGCGTGCGCTGCGAGCGCGTGCTGCGACCCATCGCGCGCGTGGGCCTCTATGTGCCGGCCGGCGGTGCGCCGCTGCCCTCGACCGCGCTGATGCTGGGCGTGCCGGCGCGGCTGGCCGGCTGCGCCGAGGTGGTGATGTGCACGCCCGCACGCGCCGACGGGCGCTGCGATCCCGCGGTGCTGGTGGCGGCACGGCGCTGCGGCATCGGCCGCGTGTTCAAGCTGGGCGGCGCCCAGGCCATCGCCGCGATGGCCTTCGGCACAGCCGGCGTGCCCCGCTGCGACAAGCTGTTCGGGCCCGGCAATGCCTGGGTCACCGAGGCCAAGCAGCAGGTCAGCGTGCTGCCCGGCGGCCCGGCCATCGACATGCCGGCCGGCCCTTCCGAGGTGCTGGTGATCGCCGATGCCACCGCCGATCCCGCGCTGGTGGCTGCCGACCTGCTGGCGCAGGCCGAACACGGTCCGGATTCGCAAGTGCTGCTGGTCTCCCCCGCAGCGGCGCTGCTCGATGCGGTGGCCGCCGAGGTCGAGCGCCAGTGCCGGATCCTGCCGCGCGCGGACATCGCACGCCGGGCGCTGGCGGGCAGTCGACTCGTCCTGGTGGCCGATCTCGGCCAGGCGGTCGAAGTCAGCAACCGCTACGCGCCCGAGCACCTGATCCTGCAGGTGGCCGCGCCGCGCGCGCTGCTGGCCGGGGTGCACAGCGCCGGTTCGGTGTTTCTGGGTGCCTGGTCGCCCGAGTCGGTGGGGGATTACTGCAGCGGCACCAACCACGTGCTGCCCACCGACGGCCACGCGCGTGCCTGGAGCGGCGCGTCGGTGGCCAGCTTCCAGAAGCAGATCACCGTGCAGGAGCTGAGCCCCCGGGGTCTGCGCGGCATCGGACCCTGCGCGGTGACGCTGGCACGGGCCGAGGGCTTGGAAGCGCATGCGCGCGCGGTGACGCTGCGGCTGGCCGCGCTGGAGACCGGTCCATGAACGTGCTCGATCTGGTGCGGCCCGAGATCCGCGACTTCGCGCCGTATTCTTCGGCGCGCATGGAGGCCGGCGGCGGCACGGTGCTGCTCAACGCCAACGAGTCGCCCTGGCCGCCGCCGCAGGATGGCGGGCATGACCTGCACCGCTACCCCGATCCGCAGCCCTTGGCGTTGCTGGATGCGCTAGCCGGTGTCTACGGCGTGCGCCGCGAACAAGTGCTGGCGGGCCGCGGCAGCGACGAGGCCATCGACCTGCTGACGCGCGCTTTCTGCCGGGCCGGCTGCGACGCCGTGCTGGTGGCGACGCCGACCTTCGGCATGTACGCCGTCAGCGCGCGTGTCCAGGGCGCTCGCGTGGTCGAGGTGCCGCTGGACGAAGCTTTCGCGCTCGACCCGCGGGCCCTGCTGGCGGCGGTGTCGCCGGAAGTGAAGCTGGTTTACCTGTGCTCGCCCAACAATCCCAGCGGCGGGCTGGTGCCCATCGAGATGATCGACGCGCTGACGCGCGCGCTGGCCGGCCGTGCGCTGGTGGTGGTGGACGAGGCCTATGGCGAGTTCGCGCAATCGGCAAGCGCGAGCACGCTGCTGCAGCGGCACGCCAACCTGGCCGTGCTGCGCACGCTGTCGAAGGCCTGGGCGCTTGCCGGTGCGCGCGTCGGCGCATTGCTCGCCGCGCCCGAGGTGATCGCGCTGCTGCGCCGGATCATGCCGCCCTATCCGCTGCCCACGCCCAGCGTACGGGCGGCGCTGAGGGCGCTGGATGCCGATGGCCGCGCGCTGATGGCGAAGCGCGTCGCGGCCACGCTGGCCGAGCGGGCACGGGTGGCCGAGCGTCTGCGGCAGACGCCGGGCGTGCGCCGCGTGCTGCCTTCGCGCGCCAATTTCCTGGCGTTCCAGATCGATTCCGCGGCGGCGGTGCATGCGCGTCTGACCGCGCAGGGCGTGTTGCTGCGCGATATCGGCCGCTATCGCGGTCTGTCCGGTTTTCTGCGGCTCAGCGTGGGCCTGCCGCAGGAAAACGACCGCGCGCTGGAACTGCTGGCCCCCGGCGGAGCGGCGGCATGAGCGCGCGCAAGCTGCTGTTCGTCGATCGTGATGGCTGCCTGATCGAGGAGCCCGCCGATGAACAGGTGGATTGTTACGAGAAGCTGGCGTTGATGCCCGGGGTGATCACGGCCCTGCAGCGCATCGTTGCCGCCGGCTACGAACTGGTGATGGTGAGCAACCAGGATGGGCTGGGGACGCCCGCGTTTCCCGAGGCCGCCTTCGCGGGACCGCAGCGGCTGCTGCTGCAGGTGTTCGAGTCGCAGGGCATCCGGTTCCGCGAGGTGCTGGTCGACCGCAGTTTCGCGCACGAGGGGCGTGACACCCGCAAGCCCGGCGTGGGGCTGGCCCGCCATTACCTGGCCGACGATGGCTGGAGCCGCGCCGCCTCGGCCATGGTCGGTGACCGCGAGACCGACATGCAGTTCGCCGCCAATCTGGGCGTGCGCGGCCTGCGTGTCGGGCCGCAGGGGCTGTCCTGGGCCGAGGTCGCGCACCGCCTCTGCGACGCCCCGCGGAGGGCCGAGCTGGAGCGCGCCACGCGCGAGACGCGCATCCGCGTGCGCGTGGACCTGGACCGCGAGGCCACGCCCGAGGTGCGCACCGGCCTGGGCTATTTCGACCACATGCTGGAGCAGTTGGGCAAGCACGGCGGCTTCGCGCTCGATCTGCAGGCGCGCGGCGATCTCGAGATCGACGAGCACCACACCGTCGAGGACTGCGCGCTGGCGCTGGGCCAGGCGCTGCGCCAGGCGCTGAGCGACAAGCGCGGCATCGGCCGCTACGGTGATGCCGAGGTCGCGGCGGATGCGGCCGACGCCGCGCCGGCCGCCGGGGCGGATGCGGCGGTGCGCGTGCGCCTGCCGATGGACGAGAGCCGGTGCAGTGCGCTGCTGGACCTCTCCGGCAGGCCCTACTTCGTCTTCGACGGCCGGTTCCCGCGCGAGCGCGTGGGCGACCTGCCCACCGAGCTGGTGCCGCATTTCTTCCGTTCGTTGTGCGACAGCCTGGGCGCCAACCTGCACCTGGAAGTGCGCGGCGGGAACGCGCACCACATGGCCGAAGCCTGCTTCAAGGCCGTGGCGCGCGCGCTGCGCCAGGCGATCCGGCGCGAAGGCAGCGATCTGCCCAGCACCAAAGGTGCGCTCTGATGGCCCTCGTGCTGGTCGACGCCGGCGGCACCAACATCGGCTCGGTGCGCTACGCGCTGCAGCGATTGGGTGTGGACGCGGAACTCAGCGCCGACGCGGCGGCGATCCGCGCCGCGGACAAGGTGATCCTGCCCGGCGTGGGCGCGGCTGGTCCGGGCATGGCGCGCTTGCGCGGGCTGGGCCTGGTGGAGGTGGTGCGCAGCCTCACTCAGCCGGTACTGGGCGTATGCCTGGGCATGCAACTGCTGTGCGCGCATTCGGAGGAGGGCGACACCGACTGTCTCGGCGTGATTCCCGCCGTGGTGCGCCGTTTCGCCGAGGTGCCCGGGTTGCGCGTGCCGCAGATGGGCTGGAACCGCCTGCAGGCGGTTCGCGAGCATGTGCTGCTGGCCGGGCTGGGCGCGGATGACCGGGCCTATTTCGTGCACGGCTATGCGGTGCCCGTGGGTGGCTACACCCTGGCCACGGCCGACTACGGTGGGCCGTTCTCGGCGGTGGTCGCGCGCGGCAATTTCCACGGCATGCAGTTCCACCCCGAGCGCTCGGCCGGTGTCGGTGCCAGGCTGCTGAAGAACTTCCTCGAGCTATGAGCTTCACCGTCATCCCCGCCATCGACCTGCGCGGCGGCAAGGTCGTGCGCCTGCAGCAGGGCGACTACGAACGCCAGGCCACCTATGGCGACGATCCGCGCGCCTTCGTCGCACGCTACGCGCAGGCAGGTGCTGCCTGGCTGCACGTGGTTGACCTGGACGGCGCGCGTTCCGGCGGCCTGGGGAACCTCAGGACGATCGAGGCGATCGCCCGGGACGGCCTGCGGATCCAGGCCGGCGGCGGCGTGCGCGGCGAGGACGATCTGCGTCGCCTGTTCAGCGCCGGCGTGAGCCGCGCGGTGGTGGGCAGCCTGGCGGTCCGCGAACCGGACGCCGTTGCGGGCTGGCTGGCCGGCTACGGCAGCGAGTGCCTGACGATCGCGCTGGACACACGTCGCAGCGACGGTTGCTGGACCCTGCCGAGCGCCGGCTGGACCGAGACCGAGGCGCGCACGCTGGACGAGCTGGCGCCCTGGTATGCCGCCCGCGGTGCGCGCCACCTGCTGTGCACCGACATCGAGCGCGACGGCATGCTGGCCGGCTTCAACCTCGGTCTGTACCGCCATCTGGCCGAGATGGCACCGACGATGGCCGTGCAGGCCTCCGGCGGCGTGCGCGACCTGGACGACATCCGCGGCGCGCGTGCCGCCGGAGCCGCCGCCGTGATCCTGGGCCGCGCGCTGCTCGAAGGCCGCTTCACCGTCGAGGAGGCGCTGGCATGTTGAGCCGCCGCATCATTCCGTGTCTGGACGTGCGCAAGGGGCGAGTGGTCAAAGGCGTGCGCTTCCGCGATCACGTTGACATGGGCGACATCGTCGAACGGGCGCGGCACTATCGCGACGCCGGCGCCGATGAGCTGGTGTTCTACGATATCGGCGCCAGCCCTGAGGGGCGCCGCGTCGATGTCGCCTGGGTCGAGCGCGTGGCGCGCGAGCTGGATATTCCGTTCTGCGTCGCCGGCGGCATCCGCAGCGTCGAGGACGCACGCGCGGTGCTGTACGCCGGCGCCGACAAGATCTCGGTGAATTCGCCGGCGCTGGCGCGGCCGGCGCTGATCGACGAACTGGCCGAGGCCTTCGGTGTGCAGTGCGTGGTGGTGGGCGTCGACAGCCTGCGCGACGCTGACGGCGAGTGGCGCGTGCGCCAGTACACCGGCGATCCCTCCAGGACCCAGGTGCTGGCGCGCCGCACCCTGGACTGGATCGCCGAGGCCCAGCGTCGCGGCGCCGGCGAGATCGTGCTCAACTGCATGGGCAGCGACGGCGTGCGTCAGGGCTACGACCTGGAACAACTCGCCGCGGCGCGTGCGATCTGCAGCGTGCCGTTGGTCGCCTCCGGCGGCGCGGGCACGCCGGAGCACTTCCGCGACGCTTTCCTGCAGGTCGACGCGGACGCCGCGCTGGCCGCCAGCGTATTCCACTCCGGCGCCATCGCCATCCCCGAACTCAAGCGCTACCTGCGCGCGCAGGGCGTGATCATCCGGCAATAGCACGGAGGACCCGATTCCCATGAACGCCACCGACGCACTCGAACGACTCGACTGGGCCAAGGGCAACGGCCTGCTTCCCGCCATCGTGCAGCACTGGCTGAGCGGCGAGGTGCTGATGCTGGGCTACATGAACGCCGAGGCGCTGGCGCAGACGCGGCGCAGCGGCCAGATTACCTTCTGGAGCCGCAGCAAGGGCCGCCTGTGGACCAAGGGCGAGACTTCGGGCCACGTGCTGGCATTGAAGTCGATCCGTGCCGACTGCGACGCCGACAGCCTGCTGCTGCTGGCCGATCCGGTCGGCCCGACCTGTCATCGAGGGACCGACAGCTGCTTCGGCGACGCCGCGGCGCCGGCGCTGGCCTTCCTCGGGCGGCTCGATGCCCTGGTCGCGCGGCGCGAACGCGAGCGGCCGGCCGACAGTTACACCACGTGCCTGTTCGAGGACGGCATCCGCCGCATCGCGCAGAAGGTGGGCGAGGAGGGCGTGGAAACCGCGCTGGCCGCGGTAGCACAGGACGACGACGCGCTGCTGGGCGAGGCCGCCGATCTGCTCTATCACCTGATCGTGCTGCTGCGTGCGCGCGGTTTAGGTCTGCAAGCCGCTGTCGCGGTACTGGCGGCGCGTCACGCGAAGGGGCAAGCGGCTATTCCGGATGGGCCGGGGGAAAGGCCATGAAAGCATCGGTCTTTGTCGGCACGAGCGTGGACGGCTATATCGCCCGCTCCGACGGGGCGCTCGATTTTCTTCCGCCCGACGGCGGGGAGCCTCACGGATACGACGAGTTCATGGCATCGGTGGACGCATTGATCATCGGGCGCCACACCTATGAAACCGTCCTGGCATTTGCTGCCTGGCCCTACGGAGAAAAGCCCGTTTTCGTGCTGAGTACGAAAGCGCTCAAGCCCCCGCCCGCAGGAGCGGTCGTCGAAAGAATGACGGGATCCCCGGAAGAGATCGTGGCAACGCTCACAAGCCGCGGCTTCCAGCACACCTATGTCGACGGCGGCGTCACGATCCAGTCGTTCCTGCGGGCCGGGCTCATTCAGCGCCTGACCATCACGCGCGTGCCGGTGATCATCGGCACCGGGATCCCGCTCTTCGGCCCGACGGCGCGCGACGTCAGGCTCAAGCACATCAAGACGCAGCAGTACCCGAGCGGCCTGGTCAAGAGCGAATACGAGATCCTGGCCCAGTCGGAACGTGCCGCGCGGTAGTCAGACCGCCGGCGGCGCGCTGGCCTGCAGCGACGGCCGCGCGGCGGCCCATGCCTGCCAGTCGGTGAGGCGCGGCGCGCTCTTGCGCCAGGGCCATTCGGGCAGGCGCAGGTCGAGGTAGCCCAGCGCGCAGGCGACGCCGATCGCGTCGATCTGGAAGCGGTCACGCTGGACGTGGAAACGGTTTTCCAGCTGCGCCATGGCCCGCTGCAGGGCCTGGGTGCGGCGCTCGATCAGCGCCGCCGACTGTTGCTCGGGCGCGCGCCGGCGCTCCAGCACGATGGCCACGGTCATTTCGATCATGCCCTGGCAGAGGCCTGCAATGGCCAGCGCGCGGGCGGCTTCGGCATTGCCTGCCGGCAGCAGCGGCGGGCTCGGCGCGTGGCGCTCCAGCCAGGTCAGGATGGTTTCGCTGTTGACCAGCGTCTCGCCCGTGTCGGTGACCAGGGTCGGCACTTGCGAGAGCGGGTTGGCCTGCAGCAGGACCTTGGGCACCGCCCACGGGTCGACGCGTATCTCCTCGAAGGGCAGCGCCTTTTCGATCAATGCGACCTTGACCTTGCGGGCGAACGGCGAGGTGAGGCTGAGCATCAGCTTGAGCATGGCGAGGCTCCGGGAAAAGGGCGGAGATCAGACCGCGATCGCGCGGAAATCATTCGCGCAGGGGTGCGCCGGCGTCGCCGGGCAGGCCAGCGGCGGGCGGCACAGCCAGGTGGTGCGCAGGCCGGCCGCGCGCGCGACGTCCAGCTCCTCGACCACGTCGGACAGGAACAAGATGCACGCCGGGTCCAGGCCGATGGCGGCGGCGATGCGCACGTAAGACGCGGACTCGCGCTTGGGTCCGGTCCCGGTGTCGAAATAGCCATCGAACAGCGGCGTGAGGTCGCCGGCCTCGCTGTGCGCGAAAAACAGCTTCTGCGCCTCGACCGATCCGGAGGAATACACGTACAGCGCCAGTCCGCGCGCGCGCCAGTCGCGCAGTGCGGGGGCCACGTCGGCATAAACGTGCGCGCGGAATGCGCCGTCGGCATAGCCTTCGCGCCAGATCATGCCCTGCAGCGCCTTCAGCGCGGTGGACTTGCGGTCGGCGTCGATCCACTCCTGCAGCTGGCCGGCGCGGCGGTCCAGCGGCGTGTCCGCCGGCAGACCGGCCTCGCGCGCGGCTTCGTCCAGCCAGTGCGCCACCTCGGGCTGCGCGGCATGGGCCGCGACCCACGCGGGCAGGCGCCGGCGCGCGTACGGAAACAGCACCTCCCGCACGAAGCGGATGTCGCTGGTGGTGCCCTCGATATCGGTGAGGATGGCGCGGACGGGCGCAGCGCTCATGCGGCCGTGTGTCCGGCCTCGTGGCGCGGAAACCGCGTCGCGATGTCGCTGCCGGTGAACTGCGCGACCCAGCCGGCGGGGTTGGTGAACAGCCGGATGGCGACGAAACTCGGAGCGGGGCCCATGTCGAACCAGTGACGGGTACCGTCGGGCACTCCGATCAGGTCTCCCTGCTCGCACAGCACTTCGTAGACGCGCGTTCCCAGATGCAGCGAGAACAGCCCCGAGCCGGCCACGAAGAAACGCACCTCGTCTTCGGCGTGGGTGTGCTCGTCGAGGAATTTTTTGCGGAGTGCCGCGCGATCCGGATGATCGGGGGTGAGGCTCACCACGTCTACGGCCCGGTAACCCTCCTCGGCCATCAGCCGGTCGATTTCGCGACGATAGGCGCGGATCACCTCGTCGGCGTCGGCGCCCGGCGCCGGCGGCGCCTCCGTCCGCCAGTGCTCGAAGCGCACGCCCACGGCGGCAAGCTCGGCGGCGATGCCGCCATGGTCGTGCAGCGTCCGCAGCGGATGCAGCGGCCGGTGTTCATCGAAAATACGCAGACGGCTCATGTCGGTTTCACCCGTTCCCGCTCGCAGGCGAGCATGAAGTCGATGGCCTCGAGATGGCGCATCGCCTCGGCGATGTCACACCCCCAGGCGTACAGGCCGTGGCCGGCGATCAGGTAGCCGTGCAGCGCGTGCCCGGCGTCAAGCCATGACTGGACCGCGTGCTCGATCGCAGCCATGTCCTGGCTGTTGGGAAAGACCGGCAGCAGCAGATCCTGCTCATGGCTGTCGTGGCCGGCGAGGGCCTTGACCAGTTCGTAACCGGACAGCCGCACCGCGCCGTCGCGGGCGTAATGCAGCGAGGCCACCGTCTGTATCAGCGAGTGCGTGTGCAGCACGCTGCCGGCATGCGGGAACAGCCGGTACAGCTGTGCGTGCAGCCGCGCCTCAGCCGAGGGGCGGCCTTCTTCCAGCGGTTGCGCGTCGCTGTCCATCAGCATGAAGTCGCCCGCGCCGAGCCTGCCCTTGTCGACGCCGGACCGGGTGATGAGGATGCGCCGTGCGTCCAGGCGGACGGAGAAGTTGCCACTCGTCGCCGGTGTCGCGCCGCGCTGCGAGAGCAGGGCCGCGGCCCGCGCCAGTTCGCTTTGCAATTGCGCGCGCACCGCGTCGGCACGGGTCGAGGTAAACGGTAGCGACATCGGACGAACCATCCGGAACGCGCGCGACTATAACAGAGGCGGGTGCTGCGGCTGCCGCGATCCGCGGACGGCGCCGCCGCTCGATCCCTCCATGACGCAGGCCGCGCGCGCGGGTAGCATCGTGATCGCCCGATCGTTGTTCCCTTTTTCGTCCCATGGAGGTTTTCATGTCCGATCTGCACGCCGATCCGTCGCGCCGGCTGTTTCTGGGGTGGGCTGCGGGCACCGCAGCCGCGGTCTCGCTCGGTGCGGTCCTGCCGCGCGCGGCGCGTGCGGCCGATCTGCCGCATTTGAATCCTGCCGATCCCGCCGCGCAGGCGCTGGGCTATGTCGAGAACACCGCGCAGGTCAGCCAGGCGCGATACCCCGGCCACAAGTCCACGCAAAATTGCAGCAACTGCAGTTTCTTCCAGGAAGTCGCCGGTTCGGCCTGGGGGCCATGCCAGTTGTTCCCCGGCAAGTCGGTTGCCGCGCAGGGATGGTGTTCGGCGTATGCGCCCAAGGCCGCGTGAATTCCCGGACGCGTTCGGGAAACCGCTGCGGGGCCGGTTTTTCGACGTGTGCCCGAGGCGTCCGGGCCGCGGCGGATAAAAGGCGGCCCGAAGGTCGGGCGGGAGCTGATCGCCTTTCCCCTCGGGCCGCGCATCGGGGGTCCACTGCCATGGAAACCTCCGGGAATCGAGCATAGCGCGGGGTTTTCCGGGTGCCAATCGGCGGTTTGAACCGGAGCTCGATCCGATCGCCATGGCTCCAGAAAAACAGTCAGTTGGGACCCTTTACAAAGCCGGGTTCGAGCTCGATTTCTGCAATACCATACCGTATGGTATGGATACCTCGCCCGTGAACAGGCGCGCGGCAACCGGGTACGAACGCACATCGCCGGCGAGGCGCGCTGCAACGGACGCGATCGCGGCCGTCGGCGGCCGCGGCGGGGAGCGTCGAACCGGAACGACTCAGCTTTGCCGGTGCGCCAGATCGCTGTTGCGCAGACCGTACAGCGTGTAGATCACCAGACCGGCTGCGGCCCAGCCGAGGAAAAAGTACTTGGTGAATGCGCTGAGGCTGAGGAACAGCACGATGCAGCCGATCACCGCGCCGATGCAGACCGGCCAGACCAGCGCGTTGGGGATGCGGAACGGTCGTGGGCGGTCGGGCTGGGTATAGCGCAGGACCAGCACGCCCAGCGCCACCATGGCGAACGCGAACAGCGTGCCCGAGTTGGACACGTCGGCGAGCAGGCCCACCGGGAACAGCGCCGAGAAGAACGCCACAGCGATACCGGTGATCAGCGTGATCACGTGCGGCGTGTGAAAGCGCGGATGGACCTTGGCCAGTCCCTGCGGCAGCAGGCCGTCGCGCGACATGGTGAAGAAGATGCGCGTCTGGCCGTAGATCATCATCAGGATGACCGAGGGCAGGGCGATGCTGGCCGCCAGCGCCACCATGTTGCCCAGAGAGGGAAACCCCAGATCCTTCAGCACGAAAGACAACGCCTCCTTGCTGCACACCAGGTTGTGCACGCCGTGGCAGGCGGCGGCCATTTCAGGACTGCCCGGCTGCAGAACCCTGCCGTCGACGATCATCGGCTGCGCCCCGGCCGCGCCGGCGGCACCGTAGCCGACCAGGAGATAGAAAACGGTGCAGACCAGCAGCGAGCCGATCAGGCCGATGGGAATGTTGCGGTTGGGATTCCTGGTTTCTTCCGCGGCCGTGGAGACCGCATCGAAGCCGACATAGGCGAAGAAGATGGATGCGGCCGCACCCAGAACGCCGAGCCCGCTGCCGCTGAGCGGACTGCCCCAGCCGGTCGGCAGGAAGGGTTCGAAGTGGGCGGTCTTGGCCGCGGGAACCGCGACGAACACGAACACGGTCAACGCCGCGACCTTGATCAGCACGAGAATGGCATTGACCGTGGCGCTCTCGGTGGTGCCGATCACCAGCAGTCCGGTGATCACCAGCGAGATGGTGAAGGCCACGAAATTGAAGACGCCGCCGGCATAGGGTCCGGCGCGCAGGAACTCCGGCAGACCCAGTCCGGCCGACTGCAGCAAACCGTTGAAGTAGCCGGACCAGCCGACCGCCACCGCGCCGGCGGACACCGCGTACTCGAGGATCAGCGCCCAGCCCACCACCCAGGCCAGCGCCTCGCCCATCACCGCGTACGTGTAGGTGTAGGCCGAGCCGGAGACCGGCACCATCGCGGCCAGTTCGGCGTAGGCCAGCGCGGCCAGTGCGCAGACCACCGCGGCGATGACGAAGGAAACCATCATGCCCGGGCCGGCCTTCTGCGCCGCCTCGGCGGTGAGTACGAAGATGCCGGTGCCGATGATGGCGCCGATGCCCAGCATGGTGAGCTGGAACGCACCGAGCTGGCGTTTGAGGCTGTGCTTCTCCGCGGTGGCGAGAATGTCGTCGAGCGGCTTGACGCGGAACGAGTTCATGCGTGCTCCCGTGCATGCGCAATCCCGGAACGGGCTGCGCCGGTGGATGGTCGCCGTCACAGGCTGAGCCTGCGCCACGCGGTGCGCGACGCGGACGGCGACGGACCGCCTCGGGCGCCGGCGTACCATACGCGAGCCTCCCCGACACCAGCAAGGCCGCATGCAGCACCGTCCGCCCCGCGCGCCAGCACTGAGTCCCGGACAGCAGCGGCTGCTGGTCGTGCTGACCGCCTACCGGCCCGATTCGGCCGCACAGGCGGCGGCACGCGAGGCGTTCATCGGCTTCGCGCGCAGTCATCCCGATTGCTGCCGGCGCCAGCATGTGCCCGGCCACTTCACCGGTTCCGCCTGGCTGGTCAGTGCCGACGGCCGGCGCGTGCTGCTGACCCATCACCGCAAGCTGCGGCGCTGGTTGCAGCTGGGCGGACATGCCGATGGCGAGAGCGACTTGGCACGGGTCGCGCTGCGCGAGGCCGAAGAGGAATCCGGACTTGCGGGGCTGCGGGTGGAGGCCGGTGTGTTCGACCTGGATTGTCATCCGATTCCGGCGCACGGCAGCGAACCCGGGCACCGGCACTGGGACGTGCGCTACATCGTGCGCGCGGGCGCGGACGAGCGTTTCCGTGTCGGTGCCGAATCGCTCGATCTGGCCTGGTGGCCGGTGCGTGATCTGGCGCGGGATGCGGCGGCCGATCCTTCGCTGCGGCGCATGGCGGGCAAGTGGCTCGCGCGCACCGGCTGATGCGCGGCGGCACGCGGGCGATGGCGTGTGGCTGGGGTGCGCGAGAGTACGCGGTCACGCCAGCGGAAACAGCCGCGGGGTGATCCATGCGGTGGCCAGTGTCACCAGCACGGTCAGCGGCAGGCCCAGTCGCAGGAAATCGCCGAGGCGGTAGTCACCGGCGCGCAGCACCAGCAGGCTGCCGTGGTGGCCGACGGGGGTGATGAACGCCGTGACTGCGCCGGTGGTGACGGTCACCGCCGCGGCCGTGGCACTGACCGGCACGGTGTCGGCGAAGGCGATGGCCACCGGCACCAGCAGCGCGGCGGTGGCGGTGTCGGACAGCGGCTGGGTCAACAGCGCCGCCGCCGCAAACAGGATCAGCAACGCCACGGATGGCGACTGCCCTTGCAGCAGCAGTGCCAGTCCGTGCGCGAGCCACTGTGCCGTGCCGCTGGTCTGCATCGCCACGCCCAGCGGGACGGCCGCGGCGATCATCAGGTAAGGCCGCAGATCGATGGCGCGATAGCCCTGCTCCACGGGCACACAGCCGCTGAGCATCATGGCGACGCCGCCGCCCATGAAGGCCAGTACCGGCTCGACCACGCCGCTGGCCGCGCACAGCACGCTGGCGGCCAGAACGAGCAGCGCGTGGGGTGCCTTGTGGCGCCGCCGCGGATCGGCACGCAGCGGCGCCAGCGTGAGAAAGCCGCGGAACTGCGCCAGCGCGGCGAAACGTTCGGGCGCACCCCACAGCACCAGCACATCGCCGGCCTCCAGCGTGACCCGTGCCGGTTCGCCGCCCAGCCAGCCGCTGCGCCGCCACAGCCCGACGGCCACCACGCCGAAGCGTCCCGGCAGATCGGCTTCATCCAGTGCCAGGCCGATCAGTGCCGACTGCGGTGCCAGCATGGCCTGGAACAGCCGGGCGCGGCCCTGCGCCTGTTCGCTCAGCCCCTGCGGCAGCGCCTCGCCGGCGCGGGCGACCGCATGCAGCACCAGATCCGGTTGCGAGATGAAACCCGCCAGTTCTTCAGCGCTGGCCTGGACCAGCAGCACATCGCCATCCAGCAGGGGCAGCGGGCTGAACGGTCGCGGCAGCGACACACCGTGGCGCAGCCAGTCCAGCACTTGCAGATGCGAGCCGTACTGGGCCAAAAACTCCTCCATGGTGCGGCCGGCCCAGCGCGATCCCCTGGGCACGGCGATCTCGGTGAAATAACGGTCCAGTCCACCCAGCGCGTCGCTGCGCTCGTCGATGCCGGCGCGGCGGGGCAGCAGGCCACGCAGCAGCGGCATCGCGACCGTGCCCAGACCCACCAGCAGCAGCCCCAGCGGCGCGATCGAGAACACGCCGAGGGCCGGCTGCCCGGAATGCCGCAACAGACTCGATGTCAGCAGGAAGGCCGGGGCGCCCAGGACTGCCAGCGTGGTGCCCAGCGAGGCGGCGTAGGCCATGGGCAGCAGCAGCCGCGAAGCCGCCAGATGCTGCGCGCGCGCCAGGGCCAGCAGCGCCGGCAGCATCATCGCCACGACCATCAGTTGATGGGTGAACGCCGCCACCAGCGAAACAGCCGGTACCAGCACCAGCAGGGTGAGTCCTTCACTGCCGCCGGCGAACCGGCCGATCCAGTGCCCGACGCGATCGGCCACGCCGGTGGCGGCCAGCCCCGCCGAGATGACGAAGACACTGGCGGTGATCAGGGCCGCCTCGCTCGAAAAACCCGACAGCGCCTCGTGCACGGGCAACTGACCGCTCAGGGCCAGGGCCACGATGACCACCAGCGCCGCGACCTCCATGCGCACGCGCCCGCCCAGGAACAGTGCCAGCGCAACGGCCAGAATCAGCAGATAGATCGCGATCCCCGGCGTCATGGCACGCAGGCTCGCCGCGGTCGGCGCGTACAGGATGCTGGAAACATGGTCGCGTCCCGAAGGGGATCCGGTCGCCAGCAGGGTAGCGCGCGCGGGCGGTGCGGCGGGACTGCCGGCGGTCAGGGGCATGGCCCTGCATCCCGGCGCGTCCAGTGCGACCGCGGCGTGCGCTGCAGCGGATGCGATTCCGCCACGCATCGGCGGCGGCGCGGCGTAGATGCCACAATTCCCGCTTTCCACAGCGCGGGTGCGGCATGGATCAGGTGCTGTTTCAGATACAGGGCTGGGTGGTGACGCCCTGGAAACTGGTCGGTTATGGCGGAACGCTGCTGTTTGCGGGACGCTGGTTCGTGCAGATGTACGCCACCCGCCGTGCGCGGCGGGTGCACATGCCGGCCGCGTTCTGGTGGATGTCGATTATCGGCAGCCTGATGACGCTCAGTTATTTCGTGTTCGGCAAGAACGACTCGGTCGGCATTCTCTCCAACGCCTTCCCCGCGCTGGTGGCCAGCTACAACCTGCTGGTGGAGTACCGTCATCGCGGCCTGACCCGGCATGCGGGAACCGGCGGCTGACGCGCGCCTTCAACACGAAGCCGCAGCGCGGACGCTGCGGCTCGTGTATGCGACCGTGTGCTGTCAGCCCTTGGGCGGCGGCGGAGGAGGAGGCGGAGGCGGTGCCGGCGGATCGACGTCGGGTACCACCACCACCGGCGCGGGGGCGTACCAGAAGGGGTCGTAACCCCAGCCGCCCCAGGGCCCCCACCAGCCCGGGCCGCCCCAGAACGGATCGTTCCAGCGGCTGTAGTAGCCGCGGCTGTAGGCCATCCGCACTGGCCATAGGTGCACCGCGCCGGCTTCGACGCGCGGGTAGGGGTATTCGTAGTCGCCCACCTTGCGCGTCACCACGCCCTGCAGCACGCCGGTCACGGTGATGGCGCGGCCCTTGGCGTAGACCTCGGGGTCATAGAAGCCCTGCCGGCAGGCTACGAAGCGGCCGGTGGAGTCGCGCGAGAGTTCCGGGCGCGCGTCGCTGCTGTCCAGCGGCTTGCCCAGCACGTAGAAGCAGGTGTGATCGTGGCCCGGTTCGGTCTGGATGATCTGCCCGCCCCAGCGCACCGAGGCGCCCGAGACACTGCCGTTGCCGGCCTGTTGCGGCGAGATGTCGGCATAGCTGCCGGCCAGGTCCTTGGGCACCGTGGCGCAGGACGCCAGCAGCACGGTGCCCAGTGCCATGGCGAGTGGTTTGAGAACGCGGGTTTTCATGACGGCCTCGTAAAGTGATTCCGCTCTCCGGCAGCGCTCATTCGACCACAATTCATAGACGGAATTCCCGCGCCCGCCGGATCCAGTCACGCACGGCTAAGGCAGGTGCAGAAGGCGTGCACGCGTAACGCAGACGGGCGTAGCCGGTTGACAGCTCGTACAGCCTCCGCGCCGGCTGCGGCGGCAGCGTAGTGGCCACGCGCTGCAGGAACTGCGCGGGCGGTTCACTGCCGGAGCGCCGGTAGCCGTGGCGTGCCAGCCGGCGCTCCAGCACGGCATAGGCGCGCGCCAGGGCATCGACACGCGCGCGCGGTTCGTGCAGGGTCAGCGCCATTGCCACGGCCATCAGCGCGCCCAGCAGCAGCGCGAGGGCCAGCGCCAGCGATTGCCAGCGCGCCGGATCCACGCCGAACCGCGTCAGCAGCCCGCGCTGGCGCAGGGCATCGAAGCCGACCACGGCCTGGTCCCAGAGCCGGTTGACGATGTCGATGCGGTCGCGCAGGCCCAGCCACCAGCCGGAGAGGTACCACGGCGCACCGGCGCCCTGCGCGGCCGCGGTGGCGCCCAGGCTGATGCGCTCGGGACGTACCGCCGCGGTGGGATCGACGCGCACCCAGCCGCGGCCGCGCAGCCAGACCTCCGCCCAGGCGTGCGCGTCGGACTGGCGTACCAGCACATAGCCGGCCAGGCGGTTGGCGTAGCCGCCCTGGTAGCCGGCGACCACGCGTGCCGGCAGCCCCGCGGCACGCATCAGGAATACGAAAGCCGAGGCATAGTGCTCACAGAAGCCGGCACGGGTATCGAACAGGAAGTCGTCCACCTGCTGGTGACCCAGGGGCGGCGGTACCAGCGTGTAGCGGAAACCGCCGTCGTGGAACAGTCTGAGCGCCGCCGCGATGATCGCTGCGCCGGCCCCTCCGGTCTGCCGTCTCCAGCGCGCTGCCAGGGCGCGCGTGCGCGGATCGGCGCCGGCCGGCAACTGCAGCGCCAGCGCCCGTTCGGCGGGCGAAAGGCGGGGATCGAGCGCGTACCCGGTCGCGGACTCCAGCGTGTAGCGCAGTCGCTGGTCCACCGGATGCGCGGCCAGCAGCGTGCGGGCGGCAGTGAAGCGCGTGCCGGCCGCGGCGCGCAACGGTATGTCCAGCGCCGGCAGCAGCGTCTGCCGCGTGGCCTCCAGGCTGATGGTGTAGCGCAGCGGCGGGCGGCGTGCCGCCAGCGGCTCCAGCGGCAGCGCAGCGTGTCCCGGCGTCCAGCTGCGCCCGTCGAAATGCCACAGCACGACGGCACGGAAATAGCGCTGTGCCCGCGGCGGGATGGCACCGTCGAAGCCGACCCGGAAGGCCGGGCTGTCGTCGATCAGCAACTGCGCGATCGCTCCGGGCGACATGCGCGCGCTGATGCCGGTGCGCGCTTCGCCGGCGCCGGGCGCACCCCACAGCGGCGTGGACAGGCGCGGTACCAGAACGAATGCCAGCAGCGCGACCGGCAGCGCCAGCGCCAGCCGCAGGGCGCTTTCGCGCAGCAGCGCCGCCGTGCCGCCGCTGCCCGGTTGCAGCGCCGCCAGCGTCGCCAGCGCCGGCCACAGCGTCGCGCAGACCAGCACGGTCATCAGCAGCGATTGGCCGAACAGCAGCGCGCTCATCAGCACGAACGCGGCTACGGCCACGGCGATGCGCGCATCGCGCAGGCGTTCGGTTTCGGTCAGCTTGAGCACCAGCAGGCCGACGGCCAGCGCGGCGCCGGGCAGGCGGCCGAACAGCGTGCCGTAGCTGGCGACCACGGCCAGCGGCAGGGCCAGCACCAGCAGATAGCGCAGAGCGGCCGGAAAGCGCAGGCCGCGCCGATAGCCCTGCCAGCGCCACGCCAGCAGCAGCAGCAGCGGCGGCGGCAGCCACAGCGGCAGATGTCCGGCATGCAGCACCAATACTGCGGCCGCGGTCAGCGACAGCAGCGCAAAGCTGCGCAGGTCCGGGCGCTGCGCCGCGGCGTTCACGGCAGCAACGCCAGTGCGGCCAGGCAGGCATGGCAGTGGCCGCTGCCGCGATCCGGTCCCAGCACGCCCTGCGGCAGTTCCAGCGTCCAGCGCCGGTTCTCGAGATGGGCCTGCTGCACCCAGCGCGCCAGCCGCTCGATGCGCTGCTCGTGCGGCAGGCCGCGCGTGTCCTGCCAGCGCAGCCGCCAGTCGGCGTGCTCGCGGGGCGGTTCGTGCAGCCGCAGCAGCAGCTGGCCGCTGCGCGCGCTGGGTTTCCAGGCGATATGCCGCGGTGGATCGCCCGGCTGGTAGTCGCGCAGCCCCGCGGGTTCGTCGCCGGCGGTGCCGCGATGCCGGGCGGTATCGCCGGGCCCGCCGGCTTGCGGCGGCGACGGGCCGCCCGCCTCGGTGCGCGGATACACCAGCATGCGCGCCTGCGGGCGCAGCCAGCTCCAGGCGCGGAACAGCCCGAACGGCCAGCTGCTGCCGAGACGCAGCGGCGGCAACGCCTGCCAGCCCCGGCGCGGGCAGTGCAGTTCGAGTGCGACGCAGCCCGGCACATCCGCCGGCAGCGCGAACGCGGCCCGTGCCGGTCCGGCTTCGATCTCCAGGCCGTGGCGCGTGCGCACCGACGCCGCGAAGACCAGTTCGACACGCACCTGTCCGCCGGCCTGCGCGCTGCCGCCGCGCACGCGCTCCAGGGACAGCCCGTGCAGCGTGCGGAAGGCACCGAGCATGCTCTGCGCGGCAGTGGCGCCCAGCAGGCAGGTCAGCAACAGCGCGGCGTTGTTGTTGTAGTTCAGCGCGCCGAGCAGCATCACCATCAGCAGCACGGCGAAGCCCACGCCGAAGCCGGTGGGCAGCACGTAGATGCGGCGCTGGTCCAGGCGGACAGGCAGCGTTTCCGTGCCGCGTTCGCGCAGCAATCCGGGATGACGCCGTGTCAGGCGTTCGCGTGCGATGGCCGCCAGCCGGACCAGGCGTCGCGCCCGCGGCGCGTTCATGCCTGCACGCCGACCTCGGCCAGCAGCGCCGCCGCCAGCGAATCGCGGGTAGCCTGCCGCAGCGGCTGCAACCGGTGTGCGGCGACGGCGGCGAACACCGCCTGCACGTCTTCGGGCATGACGTAGCCGCGGCCGGCCAGCAGCGCCCATGCCCGCGCCGCCGCCAGTAGCGCCAGCCCTGCGCGTGGCGACAGCCCGATGCGGATCTCGGCATGTGCGCGCGAGGCGGTCAACAGTGCCTGCAGGTAGTCCAGCACGGAGCTGCTCACGGTGAGTCGGCGCGCCCGTCCCCGCAGGTCCAGCAGGTCCTGGGCGTCCAGCAGCGGCGGCAGCTCGCGCAGCAGGGTACGCCTCGCTTCGCCGGCCAGCAGCGCGCGTTCGGCCTGCGTATCCGGATAACCCAGGCTGAGCCGCATCAGGAACCGGTCCAGTTGCGAATCGGGCAGCGCGAAGGTGCCGGCCGCATCCAGCGGGTTCTGGGTGGCGATGACCGTGAACACGGCGGGCAGGGCGCGCGTTTCGCCTTCGATGCTGACCTGTTCTTCGGCCATCGCCTCGAGCAGCGCGCTCTGCACTTTGGGCGTGCCGCGGTTGATCTCGTCGGCCAGCAGCAGTTCGGTGAACAGCGGCCCGGGGTGGAAGCGGAAACCTCCCTGTTCGCGTTCGTAGATGCCCACGCCGATGATGTCACCGGGTGTCAGGTCGTGGGTGAACTGCACGCGCTGGAATGCCAGTCCCCAGGTCTGCGCCAGCGCGTGCGCGAGCGTGGTCTTGCCCACGCCGGGAATGTCCTCCAGCAGCAGGTGCCCGCCTGCCAGCAAGCAGGCGAAGGCCAGCCGCACCGCGTGCGGCTTGCCCAGGACCACGGCGTTGACCTGGGCCAGCGCCTGCCGCAGCCGCGGCAGCGGATCGGAGGCTGGACGAGGCGCATTGGCGGACATGGCGGATTCCATGCGGACTGGGCGCGAGTCTAGCCAAGCCCGCCGCACCCGGGCGCGGTGTCGGCGTGACGGCGCGCGCGTCCCGGCTTACGGAACCGCCAGTCCGGCCGCGCGCAACGCCGCAGCCACAGCGATCAACGGCAGTCCGACCAGCGCGGTCGGGTCCTGGCTGGTGATGGATTCGAACAGCGCGATGCCCAGACCCTCGCTGCGGAAGCTGCCGGCGCAGTCGTAGGGGCGCTCGATCGTGAGGTAGCGCTCGATGGTGGCCTCGTCCAGTGCGCGCAACCGTACGAGGGTGCGGTCGAGACCTGCCCAGCTGCGGCCCGCGGGCGCTTCCAGCAGGCACCACGCGGTGTGGAACACGAGTTCGCGGCCGCTGCCCGCGCACAGCTGCGTGCGGGCGACGGCATGATCGCCGGGCTTGCCCACCGCGGTGCCGTCGCGTTCGGCCAGCTGGTCGGAACCCAGCACCAGCATGCCCGCAGGCTGCGTGTCCGCCACGCTTTCGGCTTTCATGCGCGCCAGCCGCACCACCTGTGCGGACACCGTCTCGCCGGGTACGGCGCGTTCGTCGCAGTGCGGTGCGGCGGTCGTGAACGGCACGCCCAGCCGCTGCAGCAGCGCGGCGCGATAAGGCGAGGTCGAGGCGAGGATCAGTGCGGGCATCGGTCAGTCCGGCCGGATCGCGGAGCGGTGGGCCTGTCGCAACGCGTGCTGCGCATCGCCCAGCGCGACGGAATCCTGTTCCAGCGACCGCGCGCGTGCGCGCCAGGCCGCGCGCACGCTACGCAGTTCGGCCAGCGGGGCACGCGCCGCGCGGTCGCGCAGCCAGAGCCGGTGCGCGAGCTGCTCGCGCAGCGCGGCGGCGATGGCCGCCGCGCCGCTGCTGTCATCGGCGCGGTCGTCGATCTGCGCGATTTCGGCGTGCGCCGCATCCAGCCGCGAGCGCAAGTCGCGCAGCATGGTCTCCTGGCGGTCGGCCAGCTGGTGCAGTTCGCGCAGCAGCCGCAGCCGTCCGCGCCCGCGCAGCAGCCGCGCCGCCGCCAGCGATGCGACGACGGCCATGACGACAAGCAGGAGGATGGACGCGATCGACACGGTGGCGGTCCGGCGGGATCGCGAGTCTGACGCAGCATACGGATGGCGTAAACCGCCACCGCCCGCACGGCGGACGTGGTTGAGCCGGCGGCCGCGCATCGCCGATAATATGCGGCTGCGCGGGCGCGGCTGGTGCCCGGACGGGACGGGACATGGGCGGCACTGGCATTGCGGTGATTCGTGGCGACGGCATCGGTCCGGAAATCATGCAGGCCACGCTGCGTGTTCTCGACAGCCTGCACTGCGGGCTCGATTACTGCTTCGTCGATGCGGGCATGGCCGCGCTGGAACATCAGGGCGAGCTGCTGCCGCAGGCGACGCTGGAGGCGATCAGCCGCTGCGGGGTGGCGCTGAAGGGTCCGCTGACCACGCCGATCGGGGGAGGCTTCAGCTCGCTCAACGTCGAACTGCGCCGCCGTTTCGATCTCTACGCCAACGTACGTCCGGCCATCAGTTTTCCCAACACCCGCGCGCGCTACAGCGGGATCGACATCCTCACCGTGCGCGAGAATACCGAGGGCGCCTATCTCAACGAGGGCCAGACGGTGTCGCCCGACGGCGAAACCGCCCAGTCGATCATCCGCATTACCCGCCGCGGTTCCGAACGCATCGTGCGCTACGCCTTCGAACTGGCGCGACGCCGCGGCCGCCGCAAGGTGACGGTGGTGCACAAGGCCAACATCATGAAGACCACCTCGGGTCTGTTCCTGAGCGTGGCGCGCGAGGTGGCCCGCGAATTTCCGGAGATCGAATGCAACGAGCTGATCGTGGACAACACCTGCATGCAGCTGGTGATGCGGCCCGAGCAGTTCGACGTGATCGTCACCACCAACCTGTTCGGCGACATCCTCTCGGATCTTTGCGCCGGACTGGTGGGGGGCCTGGGACTGGCGCCGGGCGCCAACATCGGTTCCGGTGCGGCCATCTTCGAGGCCGTGCACGGATCGGCGCCGGACATCGCCGGCAAGGGCATCGCCAATCCGTGCGCATTGCTGCTGGCGGCTGCTGACATGCTCGACCACATCGATCGGGTGGAGCAGGGCAAGCGTGTGCGCGAGGCCATCCGGGCCACGCTGGCCGCCGCGGACAGGCGCATGACGCCCGATCTGGGCGGCAGCGGCGGCACGGAGAGCTTTGCCGATGCGCTGATCGAACGGCTGCAGACGCGCGCCGCAGCCTGAATGGAGTCGGGTGCGCGCCGCAGCGCAGGAGCGGCCGCTCAGCCCTCGCTGAAGGCGCCGTAGCCGCGCAGCCGCTGATAACGGCGCGCCTGCAGTTCGCTGCTGGGGACCACCTGCAGCTCGCGCAGCGTGTCCGCAAGCACCTTCTTCAAGGTGGCGGCCATCGCCTCGGGGTCGCGGTGCGCGCCGCCCAGCGGTTCGGGGATGACGCTGTCGATCAGGCCCAGCTCCAGCAGGCGCGGCGCGGTCAGGCCCAGCTGACCGGCGGCGTCGCGGGCTTTCTCGGCGCTCTTCCACAGGATCGAGGCGCAGCCTTCGGGGCTGATCACCGAATACGTGCTGTACTCGAGCATCAGGGTGCGGTCGCCGACGCCGATGGCCAGCGCGCCGCCGGAACCGCCTTCGCCGATCACCGTGCAGATGATCGGCACATGCAGCGCGGCCATCTCCAACAGGTTGCGCGCGATGGCCTCGGATTGTCCGCGCTCTTCCGCGCCGACGCCCGGGTAGGCGCCGGGGGTGTCGATGAAGGTGAGGATCGGCAGGCCGAAGCGCTCGGCGAGATGCATCAGACGCAGCGCCTTGCGGTAGCCTTCGGGGCGCGGCATGCCAAAATTGCGGCGGATCTTGGTGCGCGTGTCGCGTCCCTTCTGGTGGCCGATCACCATCACCGGCTCGTCCTCCAGGCGCGCCAGGCCGCAGACGATCGCGGCATCGTCGGCGTAGGCGCGGTCACCGGCCAGTTCGTGGAATTCGCCCATGATGGCGCCCACGTAGTCCAGCGTATAGGGGCGCGCCGGGTGGCGCGAGAGCTGGGTGATCTGCCACGGCGTCAGCTCACGGAAGATCTCGGCGGTGCGCTTGCGCAGCTTGTCCTCGAGTTTGGCGAGGTCTTCGTCGAGGTCCAGCGACTGCCCGGCACCGGTCTGGCGCAGGGCCTCGATGCGGGCCTGCAGTTCGGCCAGCGGCTGCTCGAAATCGAGGAAGTTCGGATTCATTCGCAGCCGTTCGGCCGATGCAGTCCGCGAGTATAACGGCTGCGGTAGGTACAGGCTTCAGCTTTCGGCGGGGCGCGCCAGCAGCAGTTCCCAGTGTTTGAGCTGCGGCATCTGCCCCAGCGCGCGCAGCAACTGCGGATGGGCGCGGACGGCCCATGTGTCGTCGAGCAGCAGGTCGGCGCGGCCGCGCCTGTTGCGGTATCCGCACAACTGCACGCGCGCGCTGCCGCCGCGCCAGGCCTGCAGGGTGGACGCCAGCGTGCGGGCGAAACCGTGCGGCGCCTCGCCCAGATGCAGCCGCAACAGCCGGCCGCGCTGCTGGCAGAGGTCATCCAGGGTCTGCACGCGGCGTGCGCGCAGGCCGAGGCCGAACTCGCTCTGGCGCAGACCGCCCTCGACCACCAGCAGTGCACCGGTTACCAGCAGCGCCTGCGCCTCCTGCAGAACCTCCTGCGCCACGATGACCTCGAGGCTGCCGCTGGCGTCTTCCAACTGCACGATGGCGAGATCGTCGCGGCGACGACGCACCGCGGCGACCAGGCCCGCGACGGTCCAGGGCATCTCGCCGGGGCGGCCGTTGCGCGCATCCGGCGGTTTCCACTCGCGCGCGATCTGGCCCAGCGGACAGGGCGCCAACTGGTCGAGCACGCTGCGCCAGGCGTCGGTGGGATGGCCGCTGAGATAGAAGCCGAGCGTGGCGCGCTCACCTTCGAGGCGCTGCTCCAGCGTCCATGCCGGCACGTGCGGGCGCGACAACGGCTCGTGCTCGGCGTCGGCGTCGCCGAACAGGCCGTGCTGCCCAGCGCCGGCAGCGCGCGCGTGCTGTTCGGCGGCCTTCAGCGCATCGGGGATCTGCGCCCACAGCACCGCGCGGTCGGCGTCCAGCACATCGCAGGCGCCGGATTGCACTAGTGCTTCCAGCACGCGCTTGTTGATGCGGCCGCCGCCGACGCGCCGGCAGAGGTCGGCCAGATCACCGAACGGCGCCTGCGTGGCCTCCGCCGCGACGGCTTCGCCGACCGCGCGCCCGACGCCCTTCAGTGCACCCAGGCCGTAGCGCAGCGTGTGTGCATCCACCGCTACGAACGCCCAGGTCGAATGGTTGACATCCGGCGGCAGGATGGTGAGGCCCAGCGCCCTCGCCTCGTCGAGAAAGGCGACCACCTTGTCGGTCTTCTCCATGTCCGAGGACAGCGTGGCGGCCATGAACTCGGCGGGATAGTGCGCCTTCAGCCATGCGGTCTGGTAGCTGACGATGGCATAGGCGGCGGCGTGCGACTTGTTGAAGCCGTAGCCGGCGAACTTCTCCATCAGGTCGAAGATGGCGTCGGCGCGGTCGGCCTCGACGCCGTTGCCGGCGGCACCGGCGAGGAACCTGGCACGCTCCTTGGCCATCTGCTCGGCGTTCTTCTTGCCCATCGCGCGGCGCAGCAGGTCGGCGGCGCCCAGCGAGTAGCCGCCGACGATCTGCGCCATCTGCATCACCTGCTCCTGGTAGACCATGATGCCGTAGGTTTCGCGCAGGATCGGCTCGACGCGCGGGTCGGGATAGCTCACCGGCTCGCGGCCGTGCTTGCGCGCCACGAAACTCGGGATCAGATCCATCGGCCCAGGCCGGAACAGCGCGCCCAGCGCGATGATGTCCTCGAAGCGGTCGGGCCGCGCTTCCTTGAGCATGCGCTGCATGCCCGGAGATTCGAACTGGAATACCGCGACCGTGCGCGCCTGCTTCAGCAGCTCGTAGGGCGCAGGGTCGTCCAGCGGTACCTCGGTGATGTCCAGCATCGGTTCGCCCGCCCGTGCGCGACGCGCGTTGATGGCTTTCACCGTGCGGTCGATGATGGTCAGCGTGCGCAGGCCGAGGAAGTCGAACTTGACCAGGCCCACGGCTTCGACGTCGTCCTTGTCGAACTGCGTGACCACGCCGCCGCCGCCGGGTTCGGCGTACAGCGGCGAATAGTCGGTGAGCGGTCCCGGCGCGATTACCACTCCGCCGGCGTGCTTGCCGGCGTTGCGCACCAGATCCTCGAGGGCGCGTGCCAGGTGGACCAGGTCGCGCACCTCGTCCTCGTTGCGCACGCGCCGCACCAGCTCGCCGGAGACGCGCGCGGCCTCCTCGCGCGCCAGTTCCGATTCGCCCAGTGCGTCTGCCAGGCTGATGCCCAGCACGTTGGGCACGAGCTTGGCGACGGAATCGACGAAACCGTAGGGCTGGCCCAGCACGCGGCCCGCGTCGCGCAGCACCGCCTTGGCGGCCATGGTGCCGTAGGTGATGATCTGGCTGACCTGGTCGCGGCCGTAGGTGCGGGCGACGTAGTCGATCACCTCATCGCGGCGGTCCATGCAGAAGTCGACGTCGAAGTCGGGCATGGACACACGCTCGGGATTGAGGAAGCGCTCGAACAGCAGCCCGAAGCGCAGCGGGTCCAGATCGGTGATGCCGAGCGCCCAGGCCACCAGGCTGCCCGCGCCCGAGCCGCGCCCGGGGCCCACCGGGATGTCGTTGCGCTTGGCCCAGTTGATGAAGTCGGCCACGATCAGGAAATAGCCGGCGAAGCCCATGCGCACGATCACCTCCAGCTCGCTCGCCAGACGTGCGCGGTAGTCCTCCGGGGTCCGCCCCGTGCCCGGGCCATGACGTGCCAGGCGCTGCTCGAGACCATGGGTGCTGCTGGTGCGGATGTGCTGTTCCAGCGATACGCCGCGCGGCGTCGGGAACGCGGGCAGGTGGTAGGTGCCGAACTGCAGTTCGAGGTTGCAGCGCCTGGCCAGTTCGACGGTGTTCTCAAGCGCTTCCGGCAGATCGGCGAACAGCGTCCGCATGGCCTCGGCCGGTTTCAGGTACTGCTCGGGCGTGTATTCGCGCGGACGCTTCGGATCGGCCAGCACGCGGCCCTGCTGGATGCATACCCGGGCCTCGTGAGCCTCGAAATCCTCGCGTAGCAGAAACCGCGCGTCGTTGCTGGCGATGACCGGCAGGTCGCAGCGCGCGGCCAGGTCCAGCGCGGCTTCGATCCAGGTCTCCTCGAGTTCACGTCCGGTTCGCGTCAACTCCAGGTACAGGCGTTCGTGGAAGTGCCGGCGCATGCGCTCCAGCAGGCCGCTGTCGCAGCGGCCGGCCAGTGCGCCGTTTGCCAGCGCGCTGGCAGGGCCGGCCAGCGCGATCAGACCGTCGCTGGCTCCGTTCAGCCAGCCTTCCTCCACCACCGCGCGCCCACCCTGCTGGCCCTCGCGCCAGGCGCGCGAGAGCAGGCGCGAAAGATTGAGATAGCCGGTACGGTCCTGGCAGAGCAGCGTCAGCCGTCGCGGCTCGCTCTGGCCCTCGGTGCGCAGCCACAGGTCACTGCCCGCGATGGGCTTGATGCCGTTGGCGAGTGCGGCCTTGTAGAACTTGATCAGCGCGAACAGATTGCTGTCGTCGGTCAGCGCGATCGCCGGCAACCCCAGCGTGCGCGCGTGACTGATCAGGTTGGGCCGCGGCGCCATGCCCGGGTCGCCGTGCTCGGGTTTCTCGGGGATGCGGATGATCGAGTCCACCAGCGCGAATTCGCTGTGGACATGCAGATGGACGAAACCCGGACTCATGGGCACCCGCGCGCGACAAGGCCGTCAGCCTAGCCAGCGCGTCCGGCACCTACAAGCTCGACCATGCCGGCGCGCGCGAACGCAGCTCAGGGCAGCGCCTCGAAACGGTTGGCTTCGCGGTTCTTGCGCACCCGTGATGGCGCCCACACGCGGCCGTTCATGGCGATCCAGACACCTTCCGCCAGCGACTGCACGGCACCCACCGCGCAGCCGATGTTGAACACCGCATCGGAACCCTGGAAGCGCGCCGGATTCAGCGCGCCGGTGAGCACGATCACCTTGCCTGCGATGCCGGTCAGCGCGCGCGCCGTTTCCACCATCGTGTCGGTGCCGTGCGTCACCAGCACGTGGCGCTCGGATTGGCGTTCGATCACCTCACGCAGCAGCATGCGGTCGGCGGCATCCATGTGCAGCGAGTCCTTGCGCATCAACGGGATCACATTGAAGCGGAACGCCACGCCGATGCCGCTGAGGATCTGGCCGATCTGCGGCTCGCCGATCTGGTAGTCCGACCTGTCGTCGAAGTAGGTCTTGTCGATGGTGCCGCCGGTGGTGACGATGCAGAGCTGGTCCATGGGCGGCCTCGCGCGGCTACGCTTGCGCAAAAACAGGAAAGCCCCGCGGACGGGGCTGGATGCTGCGGCTCTGCCGCGTCCGCAGTGGTGCCCAGGAGAGGACTCGAACCTCCACGGTTTTACCCGCTAGTACCTGAAACTAGTGCGTCTACCAATTCCGCCACCTGGGCAGGTGGTTCGCAGCGATGCCGCGAGAGTCGCGTAATCTAGGTGCGGCATTGGGCTTTGTCAACGCGCGCTTGCAAATGCGCATGCGCTGGGTGAGGCTGCCGCGATGAGCCGCAACCGCGATCCGAAACCCGGGCGCACGCAGCCGCGTGATCCGCATGCCGCGCGCGAGGCGGCGCGCTACGCGCACCCGATTCCCAGTCGCGAGGCCATCCTGCTGCTGCTGGAGGACCATGCGGCGCCGATGACGGGCGAGGCCATCGCTTCGGCCTTGCGACTGGCCGACGCACCGGGCCGCGAGGCCTTGGACAAGCGCCTGGCGGCCATGTTGCGCGATGGCCAGCTGCTGCTGAATCGCCGCGGCGGCTATGCGCCGGCGCGTCGACTGGACCTGGTCACGGGTGCGGTGATCGCCAACAGCGACGGGTACGGCTTCCTGCGTCCGGAAGGCGGCGGCGACGATCTGTATCTGGCGCCGCTGGAAATGCGCAAGGTGATGCACGGTGACCGCGTGCTGGCCAGCGTGGTGGGGATGGACCGGCGCGGCCGGCGCCAGGGCGCCGTCGTCGAAGTGCTCGAGCGCCGCACCACGCGGTTGGTCGGGCGCCTCAGCCGCGCGCGCGGTGGCATCACCACCGTGGTGCCCGACGACACGCGATTGCAGCGGCCGGTGCTGATCCCGCCGGGCGAGGACGCCGGTGCGCGCGAGGGCCAGATCGTGGTGGCTACGATCATCGAGCCGCCGGATGGCGCGCATGGGCCGATCGGCCGCGTGGTCGAGATCCTGGGCGATGCCCTCAACGCCTCGTTGATCGTGCGCATGGCCATCGCCGCACACCAGTTGCCCGAACACTGGCCGGACGCGGTGCAGGCCGAGGCTGCCACCGCGCCGCTGCAGGTGCAGCACGACGAACTGGCGGGGCGCGTGGACCTGCGCGCGCTGCCGCTGGTCACCATCGACGGCGAGGATGCGCGCGACTTTGACGATGCCGTCTGCGCGCGCGCGCTGCCCGACGGCGGGTTCCGGCTGTGGGTGGCGATCGCCGATGTCGCCCGTTATGTGAGCCCGGGCAGCGCACTGGACCGCGAGGCCGGATCGCGCGGCACCTCGGTGTACTTCCCCGGTTACGTCGTGCCGATGCTGCCGGAGGTGCTGTCGAACGGCATCTGCTCGCTGAAACCGGACGTCGAACGGCTGGCGCTGGTGTGCGAGATGCGCGTGGACGCGCAAGGGCAGGTGGCGCGCGCCCGCTTCCAGCGGGCGGTGATCCGATCGCATGCGCGTCTTACCTACGCCGGTGCCTGGCAGGCGCTCAGCGGCGATGCTGCCGCGCGCCGCAGGCTGGGTGCGCTGTGGCCTGCATTGCAGCAGTTGCACGCGCTGTACCGGGTGCTGGCAGCGGCGCGCGTCGCGCGCGGCGCGATCGAGTTCGACAGCCCCGAGGCGCGCTTCAGTCTCGATGCCAACGGCGAGGTGCAGGCACTCGGCACGTACGCCCGCAACGATGCGCACCGACTGATCGAGGAGTGCATGATCGCCGCCAACGTGCAGGCCGCGCTGTTCCTGCAGCGCCGGCGCCTGCCGGCGCCCTACCGGGTACACGAGAAGCCGCCGCCGGAGAAATACGCCGATCTGCTGGAGTTCCTGCGCGAGTTCAAGCTGCGGTTGCCACCCTGGGAGGTGGTGACGCCGAAGGATTTCACGCATCTTCTAGCACGCGTGCGCGTGCGCCCCGAAGCGCTGCTGCTGCAACAGGTGCTGCTGCGCGCGCAGTCGCTGGCGGTCTACCAGGTGCAGAACGCCGGCCATTTCGGCCTGGCCCTGGAGGCCTACACGCATTTCACCTCGCCGATCCGCCGCTACCCCGATCTGCTGGTGCATCGCGCCATCGGCCACGCGCTGGATGGGGCACCGCGCGGCACGTTTTCCTGCAGCACCGAACAGATGGCCGTTCTGGCGCAGCACTGCTCACAGCGTGAGCGCGTGGCCGACGAGGCCGAACGCGAGGTGGACCAGCGGTACCAGTGCGCCTATATGGAACGCCACGTCGGCGCTCGCTTCGCCGGCGTGGTCGCGGGGGTGACGTCGTTCGGCCTGTTCGTCGAGATGGTCGAAACCCGCATCAGCGGGCTGGTGCATGTCACCCAGCTGCCGGCCGATTTCTACCATTTCGACGCCGCGCGGCGTCTGTTGCAGGGCGAACGCAGCCGGCGCGTGTTCCGCCTGGGGGACCGCGTGCAGGTGCAGGTGCTGCGAGCCAGCCTCGAGGAGCGCAAGATCGATCTGCGTCTGGTCGCGGAGGGCAGCTGATGCAGGACGAGTGGGTGCTGGGCATCAACCCCGTGCAGGCGGTACTGGCCGAAGGCGCGGCGCGGGTCCGCGAGCTGTGGCTGGCGCGCGAGGCCGGCAATGCGAGGCTGGCCGCGCTGGAGCGGCTGGCACGGCAGCAGGATATTGCGGTGCAACTGCATCCGCGCGCCAGCCTCGACCGCATCGCCAGCGGCGCGCGCCATCAGGGCGTGGCGGCGCGCTGCGTGGCGGCACCGGCAGCGGACGAGCGCAGTCTGGCGCGGCGGCTGGCCGAAGCCGGGGACCGCGCGCTGCTGCTGGTGCTGGACGGGGTGACCGATCCGCACAATCTCGGTGCCTGCCTGCGTTCGGCCGCCGCGGCCGGCGCCACGGCGGTGATCGCGCCGCGCGACCGTGCCGCGGGACTGACGCCGGTGGCGCGCCGCGCTGCCGCGGGTGGTGCCGAACGCGTGCCGCTGCTGCAGGTCACCAACCTCGCGCGTACGCTGGAGATGCTGCGCAAGGCCGGTGTGTGGCTGGTGGGGCTGGACGCCGCGGCGCCCGAAGCGCGCCCGCTCTATGCGATCGACCTGCGTGGTCCGCTGGGCCTGGTACTGGGTGCCGAAGGCGGGGGCATGCGCCGTCTCACCCGCGAAGCGTGCGATCATCTGGCCCGCATTCCCATGGCGAGCGCCATGGAAAGCCTGAACGTGTCGGTGGCCGCAGGGATCGCGCTGTTCGAGACGCTGCGCCAACGCGGCGCGGGAGCCCAACCATGACCTTGCAGTGGTTCGACTACGTGGGTTTTGCCGGCACGGCGCTGATCATACTGGCGTATTTCCTGGTGCAGGCGGGGCGCCTGCGCGGGGACGGCTACGGCAACCAGGTGCTGAACGCGCTGGGTGCGCTGGGTGTGCTCGTGTCGCTGCTGCTGGGATCGTTCAACGGGCCGGCGTTCGTGCTGGAGTTGGCCTGGCTGCTGATCAGCCTGTACGGCATCGGCTGGGGCGCGCGCCGCCGCCGCACGCGCATGTTCCGCTGAGCGCGGGCTTTTTCAGCCTGCGCCCTCGAGCGTACGCAGCCAGTCGTCGTCGGAGCCCTCGTTGACGCCCTCGAACAGCCAGGTGGACAGATAGCGCTCGCCGGTATCCGGCAGCATGGCCAGTACGACGCTGCCGGGCGCCGCACGGCGCGCCACCTCCAGCGCCGCCGCGAAGGTGCCGCCGCAGGACAGGCCCACCAGCAGGCCTTCCTCGCGTGCCAGTGCGCGCGCCTGCTCGCGGGCCTGCTCCTCGGTGACGGTGACCACGCGGTTGGCCACGCGGCGGTCCAGCACCGCAGGGACGAAATCGGGCGTCCAGCCCTGGATCTTGTGCGGGTGCCACTCGCCACCCTCCAGTAGCGCCGCGGTGGTCGGTTCGGTGGCGATGACCTCCACCTCGGGCCGCGCCAGCTTCAGCATCTGGCCGACGCCGGTGAGGGTACCGCCGGTGCCCCAGCCGGAAACGAAGTAGTCCAGTCGGCGGCCGGCGAAATCCTGCAGGATCTCGGCGGCGGTGGTGTTGCGATGCCAGGCCGGATTGGCGGGGTTCTCGAACTGCCGAGCCAGGAACGCACCGTGCTTCTCGGCGAAGGCCTGTGCGCGCCGCACCATGCCGGTGCCGCGTTCGGCGGCCGGGGTCAGGATGACCTTGGCTCCGTAGGCGCGCATCAGCTTGCGCCGCTCGATCGAGAAAGTCTCGGTCATGAACGCGACGAACGGATAGCCGCGCGCGGCGCAGACCATGGCCAGCGCGACGCCGGTGTTGCCGGAAGTGGCCTCCACGACCATCTGGCCGGGCTTGAGTGCGCCGCTGCGCTCGCCGTCGAGGATCACGGCGAGGGCCAGGCGGTCCTTGACCGACCCGCCCGGATTGAACGATTCGACCTTGGTGTAGATCTCCACGCCGGCCGGCGCGAGGCGGTTGATGCGCACGACCGGGGTACGGCCGATCGTGTCGGTGATGCTGGAGAGGATCATGGCGACTCCGCTGGGAAGAGACGGGCCCGCGCGGACGCGGGCCGGCGACAGGCGTTCAGCGGCGGCGACATCGCGCGCGGGGGCGGAAACCAGGCTGCATGGACCGCAGCTTACGCGGATGTCCGCGCGGCCGCAACGAAACGGACGTCCGGACGTCCGAATGCAGACCGTGCCACGGGTGCATGGCGGTCGCTCAGGGGCGGGTGCCCGACTCGGGCAACACCGTGGTCGTGGAGGTCGTATCGCCCTTCTTGCGCGGCTCGGCCAGCGGTGTGCCGTTGACCAGGAACCACACGTTCTCGGCGATGTTGGTGGCGTGATCGCCGATGCGCTCGATGTTCTTGGCCATGAACAGCACGTGGGTGGAGGGCGTGATGTTGCGCGGATCCTCCATCATGTAGGTCAGCAGCTCGCGGAACAGCGAGGTGTACAACGCATCCAGCTCGACGTCACGTTCCCATACCTGCCGCGCCAGCTCGGCGTCGCCGTCCCGGTAGGCCTGCAGCACGTCGCGCAGCAGCTCCACCGCCGCCTCCGCCAGCCCCGGCAGGTTGGCCGCGGGCGGGATCGGTGCGGTCTGGTTGAGGGCGATGCTGCGCTTGGCCACGTTGGCAGCGTAGTCGCCGACGCGCTCGATGTCCGATGCGATGCGCAGCGCCGCCATCACTTCGCGCAGGTCACGTGCCATCGGCTGCCGTCTGGCCAGCAGCAGCAACACGTCATGGCTGACGGTGGCCTCGATCTGGTCGACTGCCTCGTCGTTGAGGATCACGCGCTCTGCGGCGCGGCTGTCGCGGCGCTCGAGCACGTCCATCGAGGCTTCGATCTGCGCCACGGCCAACTGGCCCATGCGCGCCAGTTCGCCCTTCAGTCGCGCCAGCTCCTCGTCGTAGCTGCGCAGGATGTGTTCGCTGGTGGTGGGCATGTTCGTGTCCTCGTCCCGATGCGGATCAACCGAAGCGGCCGGTAATGTAGTCCTCGGTCTGTTTCCTGTCGGGCTTGGTGAAAATCTTCTCGGTGTCGCCGAACTCGATCAGCTCGCCCATGTACATGAATGCGGTCTGGTCGGACACGCGTGCGGCCTGCTGCATGTTGTGGGTGACGATGACGATGGTGAAATCGCACTTCAGCTCCTCGACCAGCTGCTCGATGCGCCCGGTGGCAATCGGGTCGAGCGCGGAGGTCGGTTCGTCCAGCAGCAGCACGTCGGGCTTCAGCGCCACGGCGCGTGCGATGCACAGCCGCTGCTGCTGGCCCCCGGAGAGGCTCAGTGCGCTCTGCTTGAGCTTGTCCTTGACCTCGTCCCACAAAACGGCCTGGCGCAGCGCCTGCTCCACACGCGCGTCCATCTTCGCCTTCGCAAGCCGCTCATGATGGCGGATTCCGTAGGCGATGTTCTCGTAGATCGACATCGGAAACGGCACGGGTTTCTGGAACACCATGCCGACCTTGCTGCGCAGCCGGTTGAGCGGATAGCGTGCGTCGAGGATGTTCTCGCCGTCCATCAGCACTTCGCCGCGCGCCTCCTGCTTGGGGTAGATCGCGTAAATGCGGTTGAACACGCGCAGCAGCGTGGACTTGCCGCAGCCGGACGGACCGATGATCGCCGTGACCTGGCGTTCAGGCACGTCCATGTCGATGTTCCTGAGCGTCTGTGTGGCGCCGTAGAAGAAGTCCAGCCCGCGAACACGCAGCTTGCTGGCCGCAGCAGCGTCCCGGCCGTGGCCGGCGGATTGGAGATCAGCATCAGTCATGGATCACCTTGGAGCGGGCGAGGAGCAGGCGCGACAGCAGGCCGAGCACGAACACGAGCAGCGTCACCACCAGGGCACCGGCCCAGGCCAGCGCGTGCCAACCGGAGAACGGGCTCATGGCGAACTGGAAAATCACCACCGGCACCGTGGCGATGGGCTTGAGCGGATCGTGATTCCAGTACTGGTTGTTGAGCGAGGTGAACAACAGCGGTGCGGTCTCGCCGCTGATGCGCGCCAAGGCCAGCAGGATACCGGTGACCACGCCCGCGCGTGCCGAGCGCAGCAGGATCTGCAGGATCACCTTCCATTGCGGCACGCCCAGCGATAGCGCGGCCTCGCGCATGGTCGACGGCACCAGGCGCAACATCTCGTCGGTGGTGCGCACCACTACCGGCAGCACGATCAGCGCCAGCGCCAGCCCGCCGGCCAGCGCCGAAAAATGGCCCAGTGGCCTGACCACCAGCGCGTACACGAACAGCCCCAGCACGATCGACGGCGCCGACAGCAGGATGTCGTTGAGAAAACGGATGATCGTGCCCAGCGCATTGCGCTGCGCGTATTCGGCGAGCCACATTCCGGCGCCGATGCCGACCGGCGTTCCGGCCAGCAGCGCGATCACGTTGACCTCGAGGCTGCCGATGAACGCGTTGGCCAGTCCGCCGCCGTTGCCCGGTGGCGGCGGCGTCAATTGTGTGAACAGCGCCGGGCTGATCGCGGCCAGACCCCTGCTCACCGTTACCCAGAGGATCCAGACCAGCCAGAACAACCCGAACAAGGTGGCCAGTGTGCCCAGCAGCAGCGCCATGGCATTGGCCAGTCTGCGATGCCGATAGCGCGAGACGCTGCCGGCGTTCACACGTCGCCTTCCTTGCGCGCCAGTCGCAGCAGCAGCAGCTTGGCGAAAGCCAGCACGACGAACGTCACCATGAACAGCAGGAAGCCCAGCGCGATCAGGGCTGAACGGTGCAGATCCGTATACGCTTCGGTGAATTCGTTGGCGATCACCGAGGCGATCGAACTGGAGGGCATCAGCAGCGATTCAGAGAACTGGTGTGCATTGCCGAGTACGAAGGTGACCGCCATCGTCTCGCCCAGCGCACGCCCGAGGCCGAGGAATATTCCGCCGATCACCGCCGAGCGCGTATAGGGCAGGACGATGTTCCAGACCACCTCCCAGGTCGTCGAGCCCAGTGCGTAAGCGGACTCCTTCAACCGTGCCGGCACCGTCTTGAACACCTCGCGCATCACCGAGGAAATGAACGGGATGACCATGACCGCCAGCACCAGCCCGGCGGTCAGCATGCCAATGCCCAGCGGCGGCCCGCGGAACAGGCGCCCGATGCCGGGCAGGGCGCCCAGCCTGTCATTGAGCCACGGATCGACGTGCGCAGCCAGGAAGGGCGCGAGGACGAACAGTCCCCACATGCCGTAGATGATCGAGGGAATGCCCGCCAGCAGTTCGACTGCGGCGGCCACCGGCGCGCGCAGCCACGCCGGCGCCACTTCGGTGAGGAACAGGGCGATGCCGAAACTGACCGGCACCGCCAGCAGCATTGCCAGCAGCGAGGTCATCAGCGTGCCCCAGATCGGCACCAGCGCGCCGAACTGGCCGTTGACCGCGTCCCACCGGTCGGAGACCAGGAACTTCCAGCCAAAGCTGTGGAAGGCCAGCCGGCCGCCCCACAGGGTCGAGCCCGCGGCACCCAGGAGTGCCGCCAGGACCAGCAGCGCGCAGCCCAGCAGGAGGCCGCGGAACAGCCGGTCGTTCCAGGCGTCGTGCGCGATGCGCTGCCGGCTCGCGATCTGCGTGCCGGTGCCTGGCGAGGCGGACGGCGGTACGAGTGCGGACATGGGGCTCTCAAAAAAACCGCGCGCGCCGAGGCGCGCGCAGTCGATGATCGGGGCCGTCGGCTACAGCGTTGCGACGGACATTATGCGACGACGGGCTCAGCTCTTGAACCGCTCGTGCCAGTAGCCCTCGATTTGCCTGACCAGGGAGGGCGGTAGCGGCACGTAGTCCAGCGACCCGGCCTGCGGCTGGCCGTGTTCGAAGGCCCACTTGAAGAACTCGAAAGCGGCCCTGGCGCGGGTGGCGTCTTTGGGCTGCTTGTACATGATCGCCCAGGTCGTCGCGGTGATCGGCCAGGCCTTTTCGCCCGGGGCGTTGGTCATGATCAGGTTGAAGTCCTCGGCGTGCGCCCAGTCGGCCGTGGCCGCGGCGGCGGCGAATGCGGCGTTGTTCGGCTCGAGAAACCTGCCCGCGGCGTTCTCGAGCTGGGTGTAGGCCATCCTGTTCTGCAGCGCGTAGGCGTATTCGACATAGCCGATCGAATTGCGGATCTGGTTGACGTAGGCCGAAACGCCCTCATTGCCCTTGCCACCCACGCCGACCGGCCACGGCACCGAGGTCCCGAAACCCAGTGACTTCTGCCAGCGCGGGCTGACCTTGGCGAGATAGTTGGTGAAGTTGTAGGTGGTGCCGGAACCATCCGAACGATGCACCACGAAGATGGCGCTCGCGGGCAGTTTCAGGCCGGGGTTGATCCGGCTCAGGGCGGGATCATTCCAGGTCTTGATCTCGCCCATGAAAATCCGTGCCAGCAGGGGACCGGTCAGGCGCAGTCTGCCGGGCGCGATGCCCTCGATGTGCACCACCGGCACGATGCCGCCGATCACCACGGGGAACTGGCCCAGCCCGAACTGCGCCAGGTCACTGGCGGGGAGTGGCGCATCGGATGCGCCGAAATCGACCGTGCCGGCCTTGATCTGGGCGATGCCGCCGCCCGAGCCGATCGACTGGTAGTTGATTTGGTGGCCGGTCTTCTCATGGAAGCTCGCCGACCATTTCGACAGCACCGGATAGACGAAACTGGAGCCCGCGCCGGTGACCTCCGCGGCATGTGCCGTGACGGCCATCAGGGGGACGAGCGCAAGCCCGAACAGACGCGACAGGTATGGGAACGACATGAGCGATCCTCCTCGACAGGTATGGAAGCTGCCGGCACGCACGGCATCCGCGGCGCCTTCATTACGAAGTGTAATGTCGTGCTGTTGACAGATCGATGACAGCGCGTACGCGCCGGCGCGGCTTATGCGGAGCGGCGCACCGTGAGCCGGTTCAGCGACAGCCGGGCCAGCAGGGTCAGCGCCAGCACGAACAGCGTGATCATCAGCGCCGCGGCATAGGCCAGTGCATGCGCACTGGCGAAGGGTTCGTTGATGAAGGACCAGATCACGTAGGTCAGATAGGCAACCGGTTCGTGGGTGAGATGCCCGTTCCAGTAATAGTTGGACCAATTCACGGTGTAGATCAGCGGCGCGGTTTCGCCCATCGAGATCGCCGTGGCGAGAAGGATGCCGGTCAGCACACGGCTGGCACATTCACGCAGCAGCACGTGCGTCACCGTGGCGGCCTGGCCGGCGCCCAGCGCGTAACTGGCCTCGCGCAGTTCGTGCGGCACGCCGCGCAGGGCCAGCTCGGTGGTGCGCAGCATGTAGGGCGCGATCATCAGCGCCAGCGTGATGCAGCCGGCGGCCATCGAGAAATGCCAGTCCAGGGCCGTGACCATCGTCAGGTAGCCGAACAGGCCGAACACGATGGACGGCACGCCCACCAGCACGTCGGCGACGAAGCGCACGCCGTGCGCCAGCCAGTCGCGCGAGTACTCGCTGACGTAGATGCCGCCCAGCACGCCGATCGGCACCGCCAGCAGCAGCGCGCCCAGCGTCAGCAGCACGCTGCCCTCGATCGCGTTCAGCAGGCCGCCGCCGATGCCGCTGGTGGGGGTCAGGAACAGTTGCAGGTTCAGTGCCGACAGACCGCGGTGGAATACCAGGAAGAGGATGTCCAGCAGGGCCGAGGCCAGCAGCGCGAAGGCCAGCGCACAGGCGGCCCAGCCCAGCGCGCTGACCCGGGCATTGCGGCGCTGGCGGCGCTCGAAGGCCGCCGGTGCATAGCGGATGTCGATGGCGCTCATGCGGAGAGGCCGCGCGGCATGAGTACACGCGCGACGGCGTTGACCAGCAGCGAGAGCAGCAGTAACGCCAGCCCGATCTCCGCGATGCCATACACCGCCATGTTCGTGGGATCCTGCAGGGCGCTGTCGAGCTGCGAGACCATGAACGAGGCCATCGTCGAGATCGGGCTGTAGATGTTCCCGGGGAGGATGTTGAGCGCGTTGCCGCTGATCATCAGCACTGCCATGGTCTCGCCCAGCGCCCGGCCCAGCGCCAGCGTGCTGACGCCGATCAACGGCAGCCGCAGCCGCGGCAGGATGATCTTGCGCACGATCTCGAAACGGGTTGCGCCCACCGCCAGGCCCGCCTCCCGCAGCGCCTGCGGCGTGGCCTCGATCGCCTCGCGCAGGTTGGCGGCGATCAGCGGCACGCACATCAGCGCCAGCACGATGCCGGCGGTGAGGAGCCCATAACCGCTGCCGGGCGGCGGGCCGAGGAACGGCACGCCGGACAACCATCTGGCGAGGTGCGGATAGACGTGGTGCGCCAGCAGCGGGATCAGCACCACGTAGCCCCACAGCCCGAACACCACACTGGGCACCGAAGCGAGCAGTTCGACCAGCAGAGCCAGATAGCTGCGCAGCCCGGCCGGTACGGCCTCGGCCAGGAAAATGGCGGCGCCCACGCCCAGAGGCACTGCCAGCAGCAACGCGATGAGCGAACTGGCCAGGGTGCCGACGATCAGGAACAGGATCGCGAAGGACGCCCCCGGCATCACCTGCTGGCCGTGCACGGTGACCGGGTTGCCGTACTGGTTGCCCAGATTCCAGGCGTTCTTGAAGAGGAAATCGACGCCGTTGAAGCGGATCGCCGGCCATGCGTCGTGCAGCAGGAACAGCAGCAGTACCAGCAGGCTCAACGGAATCACTGCCGCGAACAGGGTGACCGTCACGCGGAAGAGGGCGTCGCTCGGGCGCATGGGGCGTGATTCGCGGCGGCGGGGATGGTGGGTGGGTGGACCACAGGCAGGGCCCGGAGTTTCGCACCTCGTACCGCCGCGTGTCTGTGCGGGCGCGATGGGGCACGTCCCTGTGCCGAGGATCGCGATGCGTTTACCGGATCTGCCCGATCTGCGCCAGCGTCAGTGCGCGTGCCGAGGCCGGCAGGGGCAGGAAGTTGACCTGCTTGAGGAATCCGAGCGCGTTGCCGCCCTGCGGACTGACCGCCCAGGTCAGGAACTGCTTGATGGCCGCGGCCTGCTGCGCGTCGGGCTGGTCGCGTTTCACCATCACGTACTCGTAGTTGATGATCGGATAGGACTCGGCGCCCGGCGCGTAGATCATGCTGATGCGCTCGTCACGCGGAGTCTTCGGCACCATCGCCGCGGCGGCCGCGGGCACGGTCTTCTCGTTGATCATCACGAAACGGCCGGCGCGGTTCTGCAGCATCGCCTCGCCCAGGCCGTCCTTTTCGGTCTGGTTCTTGAAACTGACGCCGACGTAGGCGATCGAATACGGCGCGTTCCTCAGAGCACTGACCATGCCCGGGTTGCCGTTGGCGCCGATCGCGCCCGGCACGGCAGGCCAATTGACCGAGGTGCCGTAGCCGACCTTCTGTGCCCAGGTCTTGTCGGTAAAGCTGAGGAACTGGCTGAACATGAAGGTGTCACCGCTGCCGTCCGTGCGGTGCACCGTCACGATCAGGTGGTGCGGCAGGTTGACGCCGGGGTTGAGCTGCTTGAGCGCCGCGTTGTCCCAGTAACGGATGCGGCCGTCGTACATCCCCGCGACCGTCGTGCCGTTGAGCTTGAGGTGCACATTGTTCAGGCCGGGGAGGTTGTAGTTGATCATCTGCGAGGAGATGGCCACGGGGATGTTGAGCATCTCCGGGTTTTTCTTCATCTGCGCGTCGCTGAGGTAGGCATCCGAGGCGCCGAACTGCACCAGGCCCTCGATGCTCTGAGCGATGCCGGTGCCGCTGCCCGTGGAGGCGGTGTTGATCTGCACGCCCGGGTGTGCCTTGGTGTAAGCCGGCACCCAGAGGTTGAACAGCGGGTACAGCAGGCTGGATCCGGTCTCGTTGAGCGTGAGGGTGGCGGCGGCGGCACTGCCGGCCGCCAGCAGGCCGGCGGCTGCGGCCAGCAGCGCGAAGCGCGGCGCGCGGAGGCGCGTAGGCTGCGAACGGTGCGTCATGGCTGGGTCCATAGGTGGGAGAAGGGTGTGGCCGCAAGGGCCGCCGACACTGTGTGCGCCCAGTGTGACAGCACGGTTGCAGCGCCCCGGATGTATACAAAAAGTAATCTTCACCCGGGCGCCACGCGCCGGGGTTGGCCGCCGGACGTCATCGCGGGCGGCCCGCCTCCCGCTGCCTGCATCAGGGTTCCCCACGTGTTGACGATGCGGCAGAACAGCTCGGCGGTACGTTCGGCGTCGTACACCGCCGAATGCGCCTGGCCGGCGTCCCATTCGATCCCGGCGGCCTGCAGCGCGCGCGCCAGCACGGTCTGGCCGTACGCCAGCCCGGCCAGGCTGACCGTGTCGAAGCAGCTGAAAGGGTGGAACGGGCTGCGCTTGTTGCTGCAGCGCGCGACGGCGGCGTTGAGAAATCCCAGGTCGAATGCGGCGTTGTGGCCCACCAGGATGGCGCGCTGGCAGCCGCTGGCACGCACCGCCTGGCGTACCGGCGTGAAGATGTGCTCCAGCGCATCCGCTTCGGGCCGCGCCAGCCGCAGCGGATGGTCGGGCCGGATGCCGTTGACCTCCAGCGACTTGGGGTCCAGTTCACTGCCGGCAAAGGGCTGCACGTGCGTGCTGACGGTCTGTGCCGGGTGCAGTGCGCCGTCCGCATCCATCGCCGGGATGACCGCGGCCACTTCGAGCAGCGCATGGCGGCCGGCATCGAAGCCGCCGGTCTCGACGTCGACGATCACCGGCAGGAAGCCGCGGAAGCGCTGCGCGAGCGGGGTGGATGCGGGCATCGCGCCAGCTTAGCAGGCGCCCGCGCGGCCCCGCGTGCTGTCATCAGCGTGTCACAGGCCACGGCGATGCTGCACGCGCTTAACGGCGCGTTTACGACTTCGGCAGGACCTGCCGGTGCCGCGCGCGACCGCATCCGAGGCCTTTCAACCCAGTCCTTCCACGGAGCACCGACCCATGCGCAAGACCCTACTCGCCGCCGCCGTCGCCCTGACGCTGGGGGCGAACAGCCTGGCCGCCCGCGCCGATGCGCTCAGCGACATCTTTACCCAGGGCCATGTCGACGGCCAGCTGCGCGCCTACTACTTCAGTCGCCTCTACGATGCCTCCAACGTGCCCGACGCCAGCGCGTTCTCGGGTGCGGCACTGCTGAACCTGCGCTCGGGAACCTTCGGCGACGGCTTCAGCCTGGGCGCCTCGTTCCTCACCGCCAACAGCTTCGGCGTGCAGTCGGGCAATCCGGCGACGATCGACAGCACGCTGATGGGCCTGGGCAATTCGGTGAGCGCGCTGGGGCAGGCCTACGTGCAGTACGAAAACGCGCTGATGCAGGTGCGCGCCGGCTACCAGTACCTCAACACGCCCTGGCTCGGGCAGAGCGATTCGCGCGTGATGCCGGCCTCGTACAACGCGGTGTCGGCGGTGTTCAAGCCGGCCAAGGGCTGGGAACTGTACGCGCTGCGCAGCTTTGCCTGGAAGAGCCGCACCTCGGGCGGCTACACGAACGACAACCTGTACTACCCGCCCACCTTCAACGGCGATGCCATGTATGGCGGTCTGGGTGGCCTGCCCGCCACGGCGCACGCGTCCAACGGCACCTGGGCGCTGGGCACCGGCTACGGTGCGGACGGTTTCAAGGGCCAGGCCTGGTACTACGACTTCCTCAACTTCGCGCGCATGGGCTATCTGGAAGGCGGCTACACGCTGAAGACCGGCACCGGCTTCGATCCCTTCGTCGGTGCGCAGTACGTGGACGAGACCAGCGGCAGCAACAACTTCCTGGTGGTCAACCACGCCGCACTGTTCGGCGTGCCCGGCAGTTCGGTGAAGAGCCGCGTGTGGGGCGTGACCGGCGGCGTGATCATCCCCCACGGTCGCATCGACCTGGGCTACAACAAAGTCGCCGGCGAGACCGGCGCAGTGGGTGGGGGCGCCATCATTTCGCCCTACACCGCCGCCTACGCCACCGATCCGCTGTACACCACCTCGATGATCCGCGGCCTGGTGGAAATGGGTCCCGGCCACGCCTGGAAGGCCAAGTTCACCTACAACCTGCTGCAGAACCTGCAGGTGATCGCGGCCTACGCCAAGTACACCACGCAGTACCGCGGCAACAGCCACGACGTGTACGTCGACGTGATCTACAACCTGGGCGGCTACCTCAAGGGCCTGACCCTGCGCAACCGCTGGGAGCGTTCGGTGGGCGGCTGGAACCTCAACCCCGGCAACAAACCGTTCACCTACAACCGCGTGATGGTCAGCTACCAGTTCTGAGCCGTGGCGCAGGCTGGTGCGGGACGGCGGCGGGCGCGGGTCCGCCGCCGCCGTTTCAGACCGTTCCGTGGGCGGTCTTTCCCGGCCACAGGCAGAGATCGCGCAGTACGCAGCGGCCGCAGTCCGGCCGGCGCGCCTTGCACACGTATCGTCCGTGCAGGATCAACCAGTGATGCGCGTGCCGGCGGTAGGTCGCCGGCACGCGCCGCAGCAGACCCCGTTCGACCTCGAGCACCGTGCGCCCGGGCGCGAGGCCGGTGCGGTTGGCCACGCGGAAGATATGGGTGTCCACGGCCATGGTGGGCTCGCCGAAGACGACGTTGAGCACGACGCTGGCGGTCTTGCGGCCGACGCCGGGCAGGGCTTCGAGCGCCTCGCGCGTGCGCGGCACCTCGCCGCCGTGACGCTCCAGCAGCAGCTGGCCCAGTCCTGCCAGATGCCGCGCCTTGCTGCGGTACAGCCCCAGGCTGCCGATCAGCCGCGCAATGCCGTCCTCGCCCAGCGCGAGCATCCCCGCAGGGTCGGGCGCGCGTTCGAACAGCCGCGGGGTCACCTTGTTGACCCCGGCATCCGTGGCCTGCGCCGAGAGCACCACCGCCACCAGCAGTTCGAAGGCGTTGCGGTAGTGCAGTTCGGTGCGCGGTTCGGGATCGAGCGCGGCCAGGCGCCGGAAGATTTCCCCCACTGCCGGTGGCGGCAGCATGCTCCGGGAAGGGAGCATGCGCGCGGGACTCCGTGACGGGCGGCGGCGCGGCGCGGGAGACGGGCGGGACATGGTCGCAGCGTAGCAGCCGCAGGGCGCCGCGCCGTTCGGCCGCGCAGCGGTGGCTCAGGGCCCGAAACCCAGCATCACGCCGGCCACCAGCATTGCGGTACCCAGCAGCAGCCCGATGCCGGCCGCCGCCAGCACGTCACTGGGATAGTGCAAACCCAGCACGATCCGCGAGGCCGCGATCAGCAGGGTGAACACCAGCAGCAGCGGCGTCAGGGCAGGGAACCAGGCACAGGCCACCAGGCTAAAGCTGACCGCCTGCAGCGTGTGGCCCGAAGGAAAGCTGAACTCGTCCAGCGGCGGCAGGTGGGCGACGATGCCGTCGACGCTGCGGAAAGGCCGCGGCCGCCGGGTCATCGCCTTCAGCATCCAGTACAGGCCCAGCGCCAGCAGGCCCGAGGCCGCCATCTCGGCGGTGGCGCGCAGACCGCGCTCGCCGCCCAGCAGCACCAGCGCGCCCATCAGCGCATACCAGAACACGCCATCGCCCAGCCGGCTGATGCCGCCGAAAAAGGCACGTACCGCGCGCCGCGCGCCCCAGCGGTTGGCGCGCCGGCACAACTTCAGCCCCAGTACCGTACGCGGGCGGCTAAGCGGCGGCAGGCTGGCCATGGCGGACCTCCAGCGCGAGCTCGCGCAGCAGGGTTTCGAAATCGGAGAGGATGGCGTCGGCTCCCAGCGCCTCGACACTACACCGCGCCGCGATGCCGAGACGCTGGCGCAATGCCGCGTCCTGGCCCAGCCGGAAGGCCGCGTCGATGAAGTCATGATCGGCACCGGCCGTCACGCGCAGGCCGTTTTCACCATCACGCAGGTGCTCGCGCGCTGCGGCGTGATCGAAGGCCACCACCGGCAGGCCGCTGGCCATGGCCTCGAGCACGACGTTGCCGAAGGTCTCACTGAGGCTGGGGAAGAAGAATGCATCGGCGCTGGCGTAGTGACCTGCCAGTGCCTCGCCGCGCTGCACGCCGGCGAAGACGAACTCGGGATGTGCGGCCTGCAGCTGCGCGCGTGCCGGACCGTCACCCACCCAGACATAGCGCGCGCCGGGATGGCGCATGGAAAACGCGCGGAACGCGCGCACGGCCAGGTCGAGATTCTTCTCGGGCGCCAGGCGGCCCACATACACCGCGACCGGTTCATCCCCGCGCACGCCCCACTGCGCACGCAACGCCGCGTCGCGGCGCGCGGGCGCGAACAGCTGCGTGTCCACCGTGCGCCGCAGCAGGCGCGCGTTGGGCAGGCCCATGGCCCGCAGTTCCTCGCACAACGCCTGGGTCGGCACCAGCACCGCCTGTGCACGGCGGTGGAAATGGCGCAGCCAGGCACGCGCCACCGGCTCCAGTGCAGCGGCGACATAGTGCGCCATGTAATGATCGAAGCGGGTATGGAAGCCGGTGGCCACGGCGATGCCGAGAGCGCGTGCGGCACGCACGCCCGAATCGCCCAACGGCCCCTCGGTGGCCACGTAGACGGCATCGGGGCGCTGCGCCTGCCAGCGCCGGCGCAGCCGCGCGGCGGCCGGCAGGCCCAGGCGCAGGCCGGGATAACGCGGCAGCGCCATCCCCGGCAGCAGCACCGAGTGCACCGCCGACTGCGCACTGGGCACGGCCGGCCCCGGCTGGCGCGGCCGCAGCACTTCCACCGCATGGCCGCGCGCGGCCAGGCCCTCGGCCAGCGTCTGCACGGTCAGCGCCACGCCATTGATCTCGGGCGGGTAGGTCTCGGTGACGATGGCGACGCGCATAAGCCTGATCCTCGGTCCGACCCCGATCCACCACGACCGCAGCGGGGCCCGGGCGGCCGGATGCCGTCCGTGCTGCCGGATATCGCCATGCAGGCCGCTGTACCCGGTGTGCACCTGCGTACCCCCGCAGCTTGATGCAGTCGCGTGGCACGGATTTGAACGGATTATGACCGCAGGATGACGGCGGCGCCGGCCGGCCGGCCGGCGCCAGCGCGCTCGCCGCGGCCGCAGCGGTGCGCGCACAATCGTCGGCCGGTCCGCCCGGAGTCGCATCCATGAGCTTGCGCATCCAGTTCGCCCGCCACGGCGGCCCCGAAGTGCTCGAGGGGGCGGACGTCGCAGTACCCGCGCCCGAACCGGGCGAGCTGCGCATCCGCCATCGCGCGATCGGCATCAATTTCGTGGATACATACCTGCGCGAGGGGCTGTATCCGGTGGCCGCGCTGCCCTCGGGATTGGGCAGCGAGGCAGCCGGCGTGGTCGAAGCCGTGGGCGCTGGCGTCGAGGGCTTCGCGCCCGGCGACCGGGTGGCGTATGCGGATGGGCCACCGGGCGCCTACGCCGAGGTGCGGCTGCTGCCGGCGCGGCACGCCGTGAAGCTGCCACCCGGGGTGGATTTCGAGACCGCCGCGGCGCTGATGCTGAAAGGCCTCACCGTGCAGTTCCTGCTGGAGCGCACGTATCGGCCGGTACCGGGTGAGGCGATCCTGTGGTGGGCCGCGGCCGGCGGCGTCGGCCTGCTGGCCTGCCAGTGGGCGCGCGCCGCGGGGCTGCGGCTGATCGGCGTGGTGGGCAGTGACGCCAAGGCCGAGCAGGCCCGCGCCGCCGGTGCCTGGGCCACGATCGTCTGGCCGCGCGAAGATGTGCCCGCGCGCGTGCGCGAACTCACCGGCGGCGCCATGCTGCGCGTGGTGTACGACTCGGTAGGCCGCGACAGTTTCATGGCCTCGCTGGACTGTCTGGCACCGTTCGCCCTGCTGGTGAGCTTCGGCAACGCTTCCGGACCGGTGACCGGCGTCGATCTCGGCATCCTGGCGCGCAAAGGTTCGCTGTACGTGACCCGGCCTACGCTGGCCACGCATCTGGCCACGCGCGAGCGTCTGCAGGACGGCGCGGCAGCGCTGTTCCGGCGCGTGCAGGATGGAACCCTGTCGGTGCGCGTCGGCCAGCGCTGGCCGCTGTCCGCCGCCGCCGCCGCGCATCGCGCGCTGGCGGCGCGTCAGACGGTGGGGGCCTCGCTGCTGCTGCCCTGATCGCCGGCCTTGCGTTGCTGCTGGGCCAGTGCCCAGGCCACATGCTCGCGCACCAGGGCATGCGGATGCTGCGCGCGCGCGGCCAGCGCCTGCGTCACCGCGGGCGTGTGCGGCGCGTTGCCCAGCGCGACCGCGAGGTTGCGCAGCCAGCCGGCGTAGCCGGCGCGGCGCAGCGCCATGCCTTCGGTGCGGGTGTTCCAGGCAGCCTCGTCCCAGGCGATGAGTTCGACCAGCAACGGCGCGTCCAGCCCGTGGCGTGGCGCGAAATCGGGCACTTCGCTCGCGCGCGCGTAGCGGTTCCAGGGGCACACCAACTGGCAGTCGTCGCAGCCGAAGATGCGGTTGCCGAGCGCGGGACGCAGATCTTCGGGGATCGACCCCTTGTGCTCGATGGTGAGGTAGGCGATGCAGCGCCGCGCGTCCAGCCGACGCGGCGCCACGATGGCGCGCGTCGGGCAGATCTCGATGCAGCGCGTACAGCTCCCGCAATGCTCGCCCGGGGCCGTGTCCACCGGCAGCGGCAGGTCGGTGAACAGCTCACCCAGAAAGAAATACGAGCCCGCGTCGCGTGCGAGCAGCAGCGTGTGCTTGCCGATCCAGCCCAGGCCGGCGTTGCGCGCCAGGGCTTTCTCCAGCACCGGCGCCGAATCCACGAAGGCGCGGTAGCCGAACGGTCCGATCGCGGCGGCGATGCGGTCGGCCAGTTTTTGCAGGCGCTTGCGCATCAGGCCGTGGTAGTCGCGGCCCAGCGCGTAGCGGGCGATGTAGCCGCGCCGGCCGTCGCGCAGCACACCCCAGGGTTCGGCCGCCGGTGCCGGCCAGTAGTGCATGCGCACCGAGATCACCCGCAGCGTGCCCACGTGCAACGCCGCCGGGTCGCTGCGCAGCGCGGCGTGCCGGGCCATGTACGCCATTTCGCCGTGTTCCCCCCGCGCCAGCCAGCCGCGCAGGTGCAGGGCGTCCTCGGGCAGGTCGATGCCGGACACGCCGGTGCCGGCAAAGCCCAGTTCGCGCGCCCAGCCGTCGATGCGCTGGCGCAGCGCGGCGTAATCGATCCCGGACCGGGAGCCGGCAGCGGATGCGGTTTCGCTCACGCGGCGATCATAATCGGGCCATGCACGCCGACGCTTTTCCCCGCGCGCTGTACCGCACGCAGCAGGTGCGCGCCATCGAGCAGGCCGCAGCCGCCGGCGGCATCGCCGCGGCGACGCTGATGGAACGGGCCGCGACCGCGGCCTGGCGGCTGCTCCAGCAGCGCTGGCCGCAGGCGCGGCGCATCAACGTGCTGGCCGGACCGGGCGACAACGGCGGCGACGGGCTGTGGCTGGCGGCGCTGGCGCGGCGGGCCGGGCGCTCGGTCAGCGTCTGTGAACTGGCGCCAGCGGCTGCGCGCAGCGCCGCGGCCGCGCAGGCGTGTGCGCTGGCGCAGCAGGCGGGGGTGGTGCTGTCGGATGCGCCGGACAGCTTGCCCGATGCCGATCTGCACATCGATGCGCTGTTCGGCATCGGCCTGTCGCGCGCGCCGCAGGGCCTGGCGGCGCAGTGGATCGCGGCGCTGAACGCGCAGCGCGCGCCGGTGCTGGCGCTGGACGTGCCCTCGGGCCTGGATGCTGACACCGGCGCGGCGACGGACGCAGCGGTGCGCGCGACGGTCACGCTCAGTTTCGTGGCCTGGAAACGCGGCCTGTTCACCGGTCGCGCGCGCGCGCTGTGCGGCGAACCGGTGCTGGACCCGCTCGACCTGGCGCCCGCGGGAATGCCCGTGCCCGACGCCTGGCTGCTGGATCCGCCGCGCCTGCCGCCACGCGCCCGCGATGCGCACAAGGGCATGTTCGGCCACGTGCTGGTGATCGGCGGCAGCCAAGGATTCGCCGGTGCCGCGCGTCTGGCCGGCGAAGCGGCGCTGCGCTGCGGCGCGGGGCTGGTCAGCGTGGCCACGCGCGCATCGCATGCGGCGGCGGTCGCGGCACAGCGGCCGGAACTGATGGCGCATGCCGTCGAGTCGGTCGACCAGCTTGCCCCGCTGCTGGCGCGTGCCAGCGTGCTCGCGGTGGGTCCGGGCCTGGGGCAGGGAACCTGGGGTGCGTCCATGCTCGATGCGGCGCTGGCCGGCGGCACGCGACTGGTGCTGGATGCCGATGCGCTGAACCTGCTGGCGCGTGCGCCGCGGCCGCTGCCGCCCGGTTGCGTGCTGACGCCGCACCCGGGAGAAGCCGCGCGTCTGCTCGCCTGCGGGGCGGAAGCCGTCGAGGCGGACCGTTTCGCCGCCGTGCGCCGGTTGGCGCAGGCGCACGGCGGCACGGTCGTGCTGAAGGGCGCGGGCACGCTGGTGGCGGCGCCGGACGGGAACGTGGAAGTCTGTACCGGCGGCAATCCCGGCATGGCCAGCGGTGGCATGGGCGACGTGCTCACCGGCACCATCGCCGCCTTGCGCGCGCAAGGCCTGCAAGCGTGGGACGCCGCGCGGCTGGGCGTGTGGCTGCACGCACGCGCGGGCGATGCCGCCGCGGCCGATGGCGAACGCGGCCTGCTGGCGGGCGATCTGCTGCCGCATTTGCGCCGGTTGTGCAATGAGCACGCCTGAAACGATCGGATTGCAGCTGCCCGATGCCGATGCCACCGCCACCCTGGCGCGGCGACTGGCGCCGCTGGCGGCCGCGGGCGGCACGCTGTGGCTGCGGGGTGAGCTGGGTGCCGGCAAGACCAGCTTCGTGCGCGCGCTGCTGCAGGCGCTGGGCGTGCGCGAGCGCATCAAGAGTCCCACCTACAGCCTGGTCGAATCCTATGCGCTGCCCGCCGGCGGGACGGCCTGGCATGTGGACCTCTATCGCATCGCCGATGCGGCGGAACTGGAGCATCTCGGCCTCGACGCGTGGGCCGATGGTCCTGCGCTGGTGCTGGTGGAGTGGCCCGAGCGTGCCGCCGCCGCGCTGCCGCCCGCGGATCTCGAGATTGTGCTGGTGCACGCCGGCCAGGCCCGCACTGCCGGGCTTACCGCACGCAGCGCGCGCGGCCGCGCCTGGCTGGCGGCGCTCGGGTCGGCGTGAAAGGCCGTCGGATCGCGCAGGATCGTTCGCGCCGGCACCGCCGCGTGGTATCCGATCTTCCGGCGTCCGCGTGATGCGGCGGCGGCGATTCGCTTGCGCCGGTCCGTGTGCCGGCCACCCGCCAAGGCGGCCGGGTGCGCCTGGCCGCCAACCAGTGTCACCCCACGCCAGGCCGACATGACTTCAAGCCGATTCTGACAATAAGTCTGCAGGTTGCGGATTCGAAAAGAAAAACAGCTTGCAAAGGCCTTGCGATTGCAGTTGAATCCGGCGCATGCGCAAGGCCGTCGCCCTGATCGTTGCGTGGGCCCTGGCCGTGGGGGTGTGTCTGCCCGCACGGAGCGCGCCTGCACCCGTGGCGGTGCGGCAACTGCAACTCACCGCGCCGGACACCGCGCGCACCCGCGCGGTGTTCCTGCTGAACCGCAACGTCGACTATCGCCTGTTCCAGCTACGCGGCCCCGACCGCGTCGTGCTGGATCTGCGCGACGCGCGTCTCGCCGGCGGTTTCCACGCGCCGGACGGGGCCGGGCTGGTCCGCGATGTGCGCATGGGGGCACGTCCCGACGCCGGCCTGCGCTTCGTGTTCGACATGAACACCGCCGTGCAGCCGCGCAGCTTCCTGCTGCCGCCTACCGCCGATGCGCCGGGCTACCGGCTGGTGCTGGAACTGACGCCGGACGGCAGGATCACCGCGCTGCAGGCGCCCGAACTGGCGAAGCTGGCCGCCGGCGGCCGCAAGGTGGTGGTGGTGATCGACCCCGGACACGGCGGACACGACACCGGCGCCATCGGCTACGGCGGCATCGAGGAGAAGAACATCACCCTGGCCGTGGCCAAGGACCTGGCGCGGCAGATCGACGCGCAGCGCGGCATGAAGGCGGTGCTCACGCGCACCGGCGATTACTACGTCAGCCTGGATCAGCGCCGCGAGATCGCCCGCAAGGCCAAGGCCGACATGTTCATCTCGATCCACGCCAACGCCTGCCCGGACGACTGCGACACCCGCGGCGGCTCGGTGTGGATCCTCTCGACCAAGGGCGCCAGCAGCACGGCGGCCAAGCTGCTGGCGCAGAGCGAGAACGATTCCTTCAGTCTGGTCGGCGGGGTCAACCTGCACGACCAGGGTTCGTCGCTGGCCTCGGTGCTGCTCAGCCTCTCGCAAGGGGTCACCATGGACGCCAGCCGGCGCGCCGCCAGCGACGTGCTGGCGGCCATGGGCAGGATCGAACCGCTGTACCGCGAGCGCGTCGAGCACGCCAATTTCGTCGTGCTGCGTGCACCGGACGTGCCCTCGATGCTGATCGAGACCGCGTTCATCACCGACCGGCGCGATGCGCTGCGGCTGGCCAATCCGCAGTTCCAGAACCGGCTTGCCGGTTCGATCCTGGTCGGCATCAAGCGCTACTTCATCGCCACGCCGCCGCCCGGCACCTGGTTCGCCTACCAGGCGGCCAGGCGCACACGTACGGCGGAAACGACGCAGAAGCAGGCGCTGTGGCACGGGCCGGGGGCGCGCGCGCTGGATCTGCTCGACGGCCAGATCGCGCGCTGAGGCTTGCGGCTATGCTTGCGACCCTGCCGTGCCGCCAGCCCGCATGCCGATCCGTGCCCTGCCGCCCAGCCTGATCAGCCAGATCGCCGCCGGCGAGGTGATCGAGCGGCCGGCTTCGGTCGTCAAGGAACTGGTCGAGAACAGCCTGGACGCGGGCGCCACGCGCATCGCCATCGAACTGGAAGGCGGCGGCATCCGTCTGATGCGCGTGCGCGATGACGGCGCCGGCATTCCGGCCGAGCAGCTTCCGCTGGCCGTGGCCGCGCACGCCACCAGCAAGATCGCGTGCTTCGAGGATCTGTTGCGCATCGCCACCATGGGCTTCCGCGGCGAGGCGCTGGCGGCGATCGCGTCGGTGTCGCGCTTCGCGCTCACCTCGCGCGCTCGCGGCGCCGCGCAGGCCGCGTGCATCGAGGTGCACGACGGGCGCCCGCAGCCGCCGCGGCCGGCGCAGCACCCCGAGGGCACCTGCGTCGAGGTTCGCGAGCTGTTCCACACGGTGCCGGCGCGGCGCAAGTTCCTGCGTGCCGAGCGCACCGAACTGGGCCACATCGACGAGCGGGTGCGGGCCCTGGCCCTGGCGCATCCGCGCGTGGCCTTCCGTGTGGCGCATGAGGGCCGTGATCTGTTCGAACTGCACGCCGCACTCGACGAGGCGGCGCAACTGTCGCGGGTGGCGACGCTGCTGGGCGAGGACTTCGCCGCGCAGTGCCTGCGCATCGCGCAGGCCGCCGCGGGCCTGCGGCTGCACGGCTGGGTGGGCCTGCCCGCCGCCGCGCGCGCGCAGGCCGACCGCCAGTATTTCTACGTCAACGACCGCCTGGTGCGCGATCGCGTGGTCGCCCATGCGCTGCGCCAGGCCTACAGCGACGTGCTGTTCCACGGGCGGCATCCGGCCTACGTGCTGTTTCTCGAGCTCGATGCCGCCGCCGTCGACGTCAACGTGCATCCGGCCAAGAGCGAGGTGCGCTTCCGCGAGCAGCGGCTGGTGCACGATTTCCTGTTCCGTGCGCTGCACGAGGCGCTGGCCGGCACGCGCGCGGGGCAGGGCGGCGGGCACACCCGCGCCGAGGCGCAGCCGCTGCGCGTCGAGCGGCCGGCGCCGGTCGCATGGTCCGGCGCCACGGTCTCCGGCACGCACGCCGCGCCGCAGGCCGCGCTCGGCCTGCACCACGGCGTGCGCGACGATGCGCGCGTGGCCTTCGGCACCGATCCCTACGCGCAATTGCTGGCTGGCGCACTGCCCGCGCCGTTGCCCGCGGCATCCGCCGATGCCGCCGCCATTCCGCCGCTGGGCCACGCGCTGGCGCAGCTCAAGGGCGTGTATGTGCTGGCCGAAAACGCGCACGGCCTGGTGCTGGTGGACATGCACGCCGCGCA
>JAJYTR010000009.1 GCA_021792975.1 Pseudomonadota bacterium
TCACGATTCTGCGTGGATTTCTCGCCTCCACCGAGCATCACGATCAACTGGGTGCCGCGTTGCGCGCAGCACATGCGCCAGCCTGGCCCGAAGTGCTCTCGCATCTCGAACACGCCGCGACCAACAGGGCGCACGTCACCCAGATTTCCAAGCTGTGCCTTGCGCAGACCGGCCACCAGGCGCGCCTTGGTCTTGGCGTCACGCAATCCATGAACCAGGCGTCGAACCGGGGAAGACGGCGGATCGTGACCATGCGCAGAGTGTAATCGAACGATTACATGATTACAAGACGATGCTTTCGGGCCACCAGCTCACCCCAGTTTCTTCGCCAGATCCGTCGCCCGCGGAGGTAGTACCGCTTGAGCATCTGCAGATCCTTGCGGGGCCGGTAACCGCCGCCAGTTCGATCAGGTTCGGCAGCTTCCCGGACAGCCGGCTGGTCGCCGGCAGGGTCTGGATCCGACGCAACCGCTGCCCAAGGGCGTCCGCCTCGCCGTCTCGAGCCGCATGCGCCGCCGGCGCCGGCGGACTGCGCGCTCGAGCATTCCCGTTTATGAAGGGACACTGTTCGCGACTTCTTGCGGTCAAGCAAGAAGGAGGATGTGCTCAGGGCAGCGAAAACCGTGGCGCCTAATTCGCGATTTTAATTGCCAGGAACAGCCGCATTGAGCAGAGCCAGCACGCATCTCAACCCGCAGCCGATCCACTGGTACAACCCAGGATCGTGTTCAAACAACCGGAGCCACTTCTCTTGCGGATTGCCACACTTGCGATCGGCAATCGGTTCATCAGAATCACCGGCAGGATCGCGCCGATCGGGTTCTTCAAACTGCTCTCTTGAAGACTAGACTCGAACCACACCGGTTCGATCCGGCAACTGGAGTCGTCGCCATGTCCGCAGTCCGGTCGACCACGGCGCTGGAGCACACCTTCGCGGTATACGACCCGCAGGGCCGCGCCACACCCATCGAGTACACGGCCGATTTCTGGCAGGTGCTGCAGCGCCGCTACGGCGATTTTGCCGGCCGTACGCTGGTGTCGGGCTTCGCCTTCGACTGCGACTGGCCGAACTGGGAAATCCACCCGCATGGCGACGAGCTGGTCTGCGCGCTGCGCGGCGATTTCGACCTCGTGCTCGACGAGCCGCAGGGTCCGCGGCGGGTGCGGCTGGCGCAGCCCGGCGACTTCGCCATCGTGCCGCGCGGCACCTGGCACACGGCACGGGTACACGCACCGAGCGCGGCGCTGTTCATCACCCCCGGGCAGGGCACGATGAACCGCGCGGTCGAGCCGTCGGCCGTTGCCGGCCGCGGCGGCGATCCGGCATCGCCGCGCGGTGCCGAGGCCGGCGGACAACCGGCCAGCCTCGACCAGGTGAACCTGGTGTGCGCCGACTTCGACGCCACCCTGCGCTTTTACCGCGAACTCGGCCTGCCCGTGCGCGAAGCCCCACCCTCGCCCGACGGCATCCGCCACGCCACCGCGCTGATGCCCGGCGGCATCCAGCTCGAATTCGACAACCGTCCGCTGGCGCGGTTGTACAACGCAGCGTGGCGCAGCGGGGTTCCCGACGGCGCCACCCTGGCCACTTTCGTGCTGCCGACGCGCGCCGCCGTGGATGCGGCCTACGCGCGCCTGCTGGCGGCCGGCCACAGGGGACGCCAGCGGCCATTCGACGCCTTCTGGGGCGCGCGCTACGCCATCGTCGCCGATCCCGATGGCCGCGACGTCGGCCTGGCCAGCGCGATCGACGAAGCCCATCGCCACTGGCCTCCCATGCCGTCGCCCTGAGATTCCCGCAGCGCTTCCGGTGACCCGGCCCCTGAGCCCGCCGGGACCGATGCCGGGCCATCGTCTCCGCCCGATCCTTCTGCCCGTGCCGCCGCGCTGGTGCTCGTCTGCTGCTAGCGCTTGCCCACGGTGAGCCACGGCGTGCCACGGTACGAATCGGCCACCACCCAGGCGCCGGCCGTCAGTGTCCAGGAGATCACGAACTCGCCCCACTGCGAGGCATGCGCATGGCCCGACAGCACGACAGGCACCCATACCAGCAGTGTGAACAGGCCCATCTGCATTGCCGATAGCGCAGCCGCCAGCCGTGCATACACCCCCATCAGCACCGCCATGCCCGCCGCGAGGTAGGCGCAGCCGGTGAAAGAGGCCCAGGCCACGGGCATCGGCAGCCAGCCCGGCACGAGCGCCGTGGTCAGTTCGAGATAGGCGAAGTGGGACAGACCGAAGGCGATCAAGGCCAGGCTGTAGAGCACTCTCGCGATGCGTACGCCCCGATCGCCGGTGACGAAACCGAGGTGCCGCCGGTCCCAGTCCCCGGCAAACCGCGCGTACAGCGCCCAGGCTCCCGCCACGATCACCGCCGTCTCGCCGGCGCTTTCGTAGGAAACCGCCACGACGGGCGCGCGCACGATGCCCGGCGCCTTGAACGCCAGTAGCCAGAGCAGCAGATAGACGAACAGCACGCGCGCGGACAGGGCCGCCGTGCGCGGCCAGAGCAGGCCGACGCCGAATCCCAGCGCGACGAAGTCGCAAAGATAGGCCAACCCCTCGCGGGCGGGCACATCCTTGGGCACCGGCCGCCAGATCGCGGCGAAATGGCCATGCACCAGCCCCAGGATCCCCAGCGCGATCAGGGTTGCCGAAAAGACCGCATGCCCCACGCCTGCGATGCGCATCGTTGCTCCTCCCGACGGGCGAACGAACGGCTTCGGGTCGCAGCATGCCACCCGGGGCGGCACTGGTGCGTCCGCAGCTCGCGGTCGGCATCGGCCGGAAGCGTTCGTCCAGCGACCCGAATCCGCGACCACCGGAAACCCGCCCGCTGGATCGCAGGGACGGGCCACGACGGGTCCGCCTGCGTCTCTTCGAGCCGTACGGACACCACCTCAGCGCACCGCTTTCTTCACGAGCGCGCCGATCCTCGCCTCTTCGGCGGCAGTCAGCTCCTTCAGCGCGTAGGCGGTCGGCCACATGGCGCCTTCGTCGAGGTTCGCCTCGTGCATGAAGCCGAACGTCGCATATCTCGTCTTGAATCTCCGGGCCGCCTGAAAGAAGCAGACGACCCTGCCGTTCCTGGCATACGCGGGCATCCCGTACCAGAGCCTGGGCGTGAGGGCCGGCGCGCTGGCCTTGATGAGGGCATGGAGCCGTTCGCCCAGGACACGGTCCGGTTCCGGCATCCCGGCGATCTTCGCGATCACGGCGCTTTCCCCGTCTGCTTCGTCCATGCGCGGGCGGGGGCGCGCGGCTGCATTTGTCGCGGCCCTCCCGGCGGTGCCCTTGGCGGCCTTCCGCGGGCCCTGCGTGCGCGGGCGTCTGCCCGGGGTTTTCTTCTCCGCCATCCGCATCTCCTTTCCGGTTTCCCGTCATCTGCGTCTGCCGGCCCAGCGGATTGGCCGGGGCTGGCCGGATTCCGCGCGCGCATCCGATCGGCGCCTAATCCTGGTAGTCCTCGTTGCCCGGGGTGGGTACCGGTTTCAGCTTCGCGATCTGCGCCTGGTCCTGGAACTTCAACACGTAGAAGCCGCCATGGCTCGAAGTGGCCCAAAGGTAGAGCTGGCCATGCCGCCACACGAAGCGGCTGTGCGCTTTCGACCACGCGAAGTCGATGGGTGGGGAAACACCCTGGAACGAGTTCAACAGCGAGCCCGGATCGATCTCGGTCGGCACCGGCGGTGCCGGACCGACGAAATACGCGATCTCCCTCGGTTTTTCCGGATCGTGAATGTCGAACACGCGAATGCCCGCCTGATGACCGGAACAGGCCAGCAGCTTCGCATCACGGGGGTTGTCGAAGGTGCAGTCGTGCACGCTGTAGCCGTAGCCGCCCATGGTGGCGGTGGTGTCGTGCTCCGTCAGCGCGCAATTCCTGGGATTGTCCACGCCGAGCATCAGCTGCGCCACGAGTTTGGGCTTCTTGAGATTGCTGATGTCGATCAGCCGCTCCATGCCGAAGGGCGACAGGCCCGCGCGGCACGCGGCGATCGCGCCTTTGGGGTAGTTGCAGCCGCCGGATCCGCACTCGTCGCCGACGCCGAGGTACGGCTTGCCGTGGATGAACGCCAGATCGGGCTCGATTCCGATGTCGCCGTCTACCCAATAGAGCGAGCCGATCACCCGGATGACGGGGTGAGGACGGCGGTCCTGCACCTGGCTGACATCGTAGATGACCAACCCGTTGCCCGAGCTGAAGTCGCCGGGGTGCACCATGTGGCCGACCACGCCGCAGAACAGCAGCGTGCCGGGCGGATGGCCGTCGACCGTGAACTGATTGAGCGAGATCCGATGGCAAATCTGATGAGCTCCCGCGCCACCGGGCTGGTGATCGGGGAAATCCCAGTCCAGGAGCTCCTTCGGATGCCGGGGGTCCGAGACATCGATGGCGACGAGGCGGCGTTTCGTCCACACCGTGATCCAATACGTCTTTCCATCGGGGGCGAAGTTGCCCGCGTGCGCCTGCAGGTCCGGATCGGGAATCTGCACGCTCGAGAGCCGTCGCGGGTGCGCGCAATTCGAAAGATCGTAGAACGCGACGGCCGGCTGCGGCCCGGCTCCCATCCAGCTTTCCGCAGTGCCCAAGAGCGCGCGCCGGGGATTGACCGACGGGTCTTCCCAGTCATACAGCGAAGCCGGATCATCGAGATTGGTGACATACCGGGGCGCGCGGGGGTTCGACACGTCCAGCACCTGGATGCCGGGATGCAGGAGCGGCGGCACGCCTTTCTGCCCCGCCTCATAGCCCTCGGTGGTGACGTAGGCGCAATGGCTGTACCACAACAACTGGTGGCCGGCACCCTGTCCGGCGTATTCGCCGACGATGGCGAGATTGCAGTTGTAGGGCCGGGTCGATGCGCCGCTGCTGCGCTCGGCAATGGTGAGTTGGCCGTCGACTCCGGTCTCGGTCCGGTCTCCCCGCTGGCAGACCGGTACGGGCACGGGACCGAGGAACGGGGTCCGCACCCCGGCGATCCCCGGCGCCGGCGACAGCATTGCGATGCCCGCCACCGCCATCGCCCATGCGAGCGGCAACCCGAACCGATGTCCGACCCGATGATGGTTACGCATGACGAACCTCGCAGAATCACCGTGACATTGCTTGTGCGCGGGTACTCTTTCGGGCAGGGCCCGGTGCCTGTGCCCGGTCGATCGCGGCCGTCCGTTGCGGATCGGTACGGCAGCGGGCGCCCGCCCCGCTCAGAGACGGAAGTAATAGACCGGCGCGAGCGCCAGAAGAACGGCCATTGCCTGCAGCGCCAGAATCGAAAGCGCGCCGCGCGGCGCCCGTGGCAGCCAGCGGACGGCGAAGAATGCGATCACCGGCACCTGCGCAACCACAAGCAGTTGAAACAGGTGTGCAGCCGTACCTTCATCGGTCCCGCGGGCCGCTCCGTAGAGTGCGACGCGGCAAAGTACCAGCGCGCAGGCGACGATCGACATGGCCACGGGCAAAAACGCACTGGGTCGCCTGGCCACAGTCATGAAAGACATCATGCACCTCCTCGGTCAGTGTGCGCGGCGATACCAGCGCCCGAATGTAATTGCCAGAATGTACAAGCCGCCCGGCAAGACCAGATACTGCCAAGGCCCTGGACCAGTCAGTATGACCAGGCCCAAACTGGCAATCGAAACCAGCAATAACCCAGCGATGGTTAAGCGTATCCATCGCCATTCAGACGGCCAGTTTTTAAGTACTTGCCGCCATGACTGAGTACCCAGCCACCAGATTGCCAATGCTGCAAGAACACCATGTACGAAGAGATTCAGGCTCATCAGGCGTCTCCAAGGAGCATGCCGTGAATTTCTCAATTGATTCGCTGTAACCCCTGCTGGCCTCATGCTGTTTTAGTCGCGACAGGAATAAGCGTTTCCGCTCGCATTCGGATTTTCGCCGTCTTGAATGGTAAGCCAAACGATTCGATTGGCTCCTAGATGAGCAGCCTGGTCGCGAGCTGTATTTTCTGCGTTTTGCACGACCATGCCTGCGCCAGTGACAGTGCCAAGAAACTTGCACCCGGCGACCGCGGTAGCGTCTGCGACTTTCACACGCAGCTCGGCCGCAGTCGGCGCGGTCGCGCAAGAACAGAGTGCCAGGCAAATGGTGGCAAGGATGGGCGTGCGATTCACTTGTCAGTCCTCGCTGTATGTAACTTACGACTCCGAGTGGAATAATACCGGTAACAGGACCTTTTACTCGGGGTCGATCTACGCCAATTACTTATTGCCTTGGAAATACGGAAGCATTTCCATGCCGACATGGGACCATGATCGAGGCGCACTGATTTATTTTGTTTTATATTTCTTGTGATCAAACCAAACTATGCGCGTCTTCGTTTCACCATCCCCTCGTGATAGCGCGAAATAGATGACATAAAGCCACGAGAATAATCCAGACAGTGCGGCCAACACGATGGATTTGTTTCTTTCCCAACTGCAAACAATTGCGATGACCGAACCAATGCCTATTCCCGATACCGCGCCGGTTGCTACATTCCCTACGACCATGAGCTGGGCCTGTGTGGATGGCTGTTTTGCGTGTTCAATCCAGGAGAATCGGATCATGCACCCCGGGCGTTCAGCTGCACGTTCCCATTAAACGGCGCGCTTGGCTTCGGCTGCCATGCGGCAACTCGCTGCATGATCGATTCGCGCTGTGCAGGAGTAAGCCCGGCAGACACGCGCGAAAGATCTTTTTCCGCAATGGCACGCACCTGCGCAATGTTGTAGATCGTAACATCCGAACGCACCGGTTTGGCTGCTACGGCAAACCAGAAATAGGCGCGCGCATCATCCACGCGGACGATATCTCCGGACTCGTAAAGATTGCCAAGCTGCAACTGTGCTGCTGGCCCGCCGCGCTCGGCGGCCCTGTGCAGCCACTTGAGCGCAACAACTGTATTTTGTGGCACTCCATGTCCCTGGAGATAAGCCTCCCCCATGTAGTCTTGCGCCATGGTGAGGTTCTGGTCCGCTGCGTGCCGAATCCACGCCAATCCATTCGCCCGCTCCCGTGCCGAGTGAGCATGTTGGATCGCAGCCAGTCCGACCTGGTACTCGGCGATCGGATTGCCCTGGCGGGCGGCCGCCAAGATCGCAGGCCCGGGCCGATTGATCATGCCGGGCTGAGAGGCGCAGCTGCCAAGCATCGCAAAGCCTGATGCCGTCAACGCGGTGGCCAACGTTCTCCAGGACATCGCTCTTGAACGCATCGTCATGGTTATGTGCTCCTTGCGCCGCCGAATGCATCGATTGCGACCGTTCCGAATGTCCGACCCGCGCGACGCACCATCGCCCCGGGCCGTCGAGCAGGCCGGTTTCCGCCGCCGCCTGTGCCGCGAAGCATGCCACCCCGATCGACCCCGGGCCAGGCCCGGCAGGAGTCGATTGCCGATCGAGCCTCGCGCGCGCGGGCGAAGCGTCCGCGCACGGCGGCGTACACTGCGCGCCCGCCATGGTGCCGCCATGAATTACCGCCACGCCTTCCATGCCGGCAACTTCGCCGATGTGCTCAAGCACGCCGTGCTGCTGGGCCTGCTCGATGCGCTGACCCGCAAGCCCAGACCGCTGTGCTACCTCGATACCCACGCCGGACGCGGGCTGTACGCGCTGGATGACGGGCCCGCGCGGCGCACCGGCGAATCCGGGGGCGGGATCGCGCGTCTGTACGCGGCACGGGGACTGCCGCCGCTGCTGCGCCGGTATCTCGAGGCCGTGCGCGCCTGCGATGCGGGCACGCCGCCCGCCCGCTACCCCGGCTCACCCTGGCTGGCGCTGCATGCACTGCGGCCGGAGGACCGCGCCGTGCTGTGCGAACTGCAGCCCCGGGAGGCCGATGCACTGAATGCCGCGCTGGGTGGGGACCCGCGCGTCCATGTCCACCGGCGCGACGGTTACGAGGCGCTGCCGGCCCTGCTGCCGCCGGACGAGAAACGCGGACTGGTGCTGGTCGACCCGCCCTACGAAGCGCAGGACGCCGAGTTCGCGGCCATCCAGCGCGCGCTGGCGGCGGCGCTGGTGCGCTGGCCGCAGGGCACCTATGCGGCGTGGTATCCGCTCAAGCTGACGCGCACGCGCGAGCCGTTCTGGCGCTGGCTGCGCGGCTGCGCGGCAAGGCAGGTGCTGGCGGTAGAACTGGCGGTGCGCCCGGAGAACTCGCCGCTGCGCCTGAACGGATGCGGCCTTGCCCTGCTGAACCCGCCGTGGCGGTTCGACCAGACGCTCGCGGCCGCGCTGCCGGCGCTGGCGCGGCTGCTGGGCGAGGACGGCCAGGGGGGCTGGCGCCTGCAATGGCTGCGGCATGAATGACGCCAGCCGCCGCACGGTAGCGTCGCCTGCGGCTGGCTATGCTCGGCCCAGCCTTGGTTACCGCGTCCGAGGGGTTCCGTCATGCCTTCATCCTCAAACCGCATCTTCCGCCTGCTGCCGGCATGGGCTGCTGCGGCCCTGCTCGCTGCCTGCGCGCCTGCGCCGATCTTCAAACCGGCACCCGATACCGCCAACGTTCCGCCCGATACCGTGGCGCTGGCGCCCGAGCGCTACAGCGGACGCGCCGTGATCTGGGGCGGCCAGGTGGTGGCCGTGCAGAACCTGCCCGGCAGCACCGAGATCCAGATCCTGGGCTATCCGCTGGATGCCTCGCAGCGCCCGCTGCCGAACAGTCCGGCCGGCGGCCGCTTCATCGCGATCATGCGCGGTTACGTCGAACCGCTGAGCTACCCGGCCGGCGCGCTGGTGACCCTGACCGGTCACATCGAAGGCGTGCGCAGCGGCAGCGTGGGCGAGGCGCGCTACGTGTTCCCGCTGGTGAAGGTGGATGCCGCGCACGTATGGACCGCCGCGGAACTGCGCAGCGACAGGCCGCACGTCAGTTTCGGGGTGGGCGTGGGCATCATCCGCTGAGACGCAGGCTCAGCCCGCGGCGGCGTCGGCATCGTCGTCGGCCGCCCCGGCATCGGGCAGCAGGGCCACGAACTGCGGCGCGACAGTCCGCACCGCCTCGGCGTCGGCGCGCGCCACCAGCAGATAGCGGCCGTCGAACTGCACCACGCCGAGCTCGCCGGCGTTCAGCGCCCGCAATTGCGCTTCGTCCACGTGCACGCGACGGATCTTGCCGCCGTATTCGAAATGCCGCAGCAGTTCGGCGTCCGGCCGGTTCAGTGCCTTGCCCTCGAGCAGCGCGCGGGCACGTTCGCGCTGCTCCTTGCGCAGCCGCGCCTTCTCCGCCGCCAGACGCGCGGCCGCGGCCTGCTCGCGCTGCTCCTGCTCGCGACGCAAGGCGTAGGCGCGGGCCAGGTCGATCTCACCCTCGCCCTTGCGCGGCGGTTTGCCCGGGCCGGATCGCACGCCGGCCGCGGCAGCCGGTGCCGGCGAGCGGCCGGCGGCCGGAGCAGGCCGGCGGGGGCCGGCTTTCGGCCCGGCGGCCTCGCGCACCTGCGGTGCCGGCTGGGCCCCGGGCTTGAAGCCGGCCTTGAGCAGTTGCTCGCGGAGGGAGTCAGTCATGGAACACCTCTGCCCGATCAGTAATGCGGCGGCGGCGGCTCGGTGCGCGTGTCGGGGTCGAGCGCCACCCGCACCGCAGCCAGTTCCAGCCGCAGCTCGGCCACCGTGCGCTCCAGCCGGTCCTGCCGCAGCGTGCGCGCGGCGTCGGTGGCCAGCAGCCCGTGCAGCGCCTCATCCAGAAAACTCAGCCGGATTTCGAGTTCGGTCAGGCGGCTTTCCAGCGTGCTCACGGCGGTGTCTCCAGCGAGCGTCCGCGGCCGATGCCGTAATAGGCGATGCCGGCCGCCTCGACACTGGCCGGATCGTACAGATTGCGGCCGTCGAACAGTACCGGCGTGCGCAGCATCGTGCGGATGCGCGCGAAGTCCGGGCTACGGAACACCTTCCACTCGGTGACCAGCACCAGGGCATCGGCGCCTTCCAGGACATCGTAGGGCTGCGCGCACAGCAGCAGGTCGGCGCGGCTGCCATAGATGCGCTCCACCTCGTTCCGGGCCTCAGGATCGAAGGCGCGCACGCGCGCGCCGGCTTCCCACAGGGCCTCCATCAGCGTGCGGCTGGGCGCCTCACGCATGTCGTCGGTCTCCGGCTTGAAGGCCAGGCCCCACAGCGCGATGGTGCGTCCCTGCAGCGCGCCGGCGAAGTGGCGCGACAGCAGCGTATACAGGTGCCGCTTCTGGGCCCGGTTGACCTCCTCCACCGCGCGCAGCAGGCGGGGCGCGTAGCCATGCGCCTCGGCGGTATGCGCCAGCGCCCGCACGTCCTTGGGGAAACACGACCCGCCGTAGCCCGCTCCGGGATAGATGAAGTGGTAGCCGATGCGCGGATCGGCACCGATGCCGCGGCGGACGTGCTCGATGTCGGCGCCCGCCCGCTCGGCCAGGTTGGCCATTTCGTTCATGAAGCTGATCTTGGTCGCCAGCATGGCGTTGGCGGCGTATTTGGTGAGTTCGGCCGAACGCGTGTCCATGGCCACGATGCGTTCGTGGTTGCGGTTGAAGGGCGCATACAGCTGCCGCAGCAGGTCCAGCGCCCGCGCGCTGTCGCTGCCGACGACGATGCGGTCGGGACGCATGCAGTCGTTGACGGCGTCACCTTCCTTGAGAAACTCGGGGTTGGAAATCACATCGAACGGCACCTCGACGCCACGCGCCGCCAGTTGCTCCGCGATGCATGCACGCACCCGTTCGGCGGTGCCGACCGGCACCGTCGACTTGTTCACGACCACCGTATAGCGCTGCAGGTGGCGGCCGATGCTGGCCGCCACGGTCAGCACGTAGCGCAGATCGGCGCTGCCGTCCTCCCCGGGCGGCGTGCCCACCGCGATGAACAGCAGCTCGCCGTGCGCCACGCCGGCGCCGGCGTCCACCGTGAAGTCCAGTTGCCCGGCCGCGTGATTGCGCTGGACCAGAGGCGCCAGACCGGGCTCGAAGATGGGGATGCGGCCCTGCTTGAGGGCCTCGACCTTTGCCGCGTCCACATCGACACACAGGACCTGGTTGCCCATCTCGGCCAGGCAGGCGCCGGTGACCAGGCCTACGTAACCGGTGCCGAAAACGGTGATGCGCATGACGGGTCACGCTGGCGGAAAGTCGCCGATTCTACGCGCAGCCGCATCCGCAGGCGGCTAAAAAAGGACGGGGCGCGATGTGCGCGCCCCGCCCCGACAACGCCGTTCGTGGCTGCAGCCGTATTACTTGCCGCCGCCCGCCGCAGGCGCCGCCTGGTCGGCGGCCGCCGGGACGATCTTCAGGGTCTCCACATCGAAGATCAACGTTTCATTGGGCGGCATCGGCCCCTGCGGCTTGTCGCCGTAGGCCAGACTGGAGGGAATGAACAATTTGAAATGGCTGCCCACTGGGAACATCGTCAGACCTTCGCGGAAGCCCGGAATGACGTTGGCCAGCGGGATGCTGGCGGGACCGCCATGGTCCGCCGATGCGTCGAATTTCTTGCCGTCGACGAAGGTGCCGGTGTAGTTGATCTGCACCGTGTCGTTGGCAGTGGGCTTGGGGCCGGTGCCCATCTTGATGACTTCGTATTGCAGCCCGTCGGGCAGAGTCTTCACGCCGGGCCGGGTCTTGTTCTTGGCCAGGAAGGCGGCGCCCTCGGCGGCATTCTTGCGGGCTTCGGCGACACGCATGGCCTCGGCCTTGGCCTGCAGCTTCTTCATGAAGGCCTCGCGCACGGTCTTGGCCTCGGCCTCGCTCATGGCCGGTTTCTGGCCGGAGAGCACCGTGCGCAGCGCATCGGCCACGATGGCCGGATCCAGCTCCTGGCGCACCAGCGGCGGGATACCGCCGGCCAAGTCCATGCCCACGAGATAGCTGTTCTTGGCCTTCACGGTGGTCAGGGCCGGCGCCGCATGGGCCAAGCTCACGCCCAGCGTGGTGGTGAGAGCCGCCGCGAGCAGCGCGGGGCGCAGAATCTTGGACATTCGGATTTCCTCGATGGATGGCGGACGCCCGGCGCCCGTGCGGCACCGATGCGGGCGGCCATTGTGAGGCCGCCGCAAGAGCTTGGCAAACCGCAGGGCACGGAACCCGGCGCAACGATGCAGCGTGGATTCATCCGTGCCGCACGCGGTGCCGCGTGCGATGTCGCGCGGACCGCGGCCGCATGTTGACGCTCCATCACCGCATCCGTACCATTGCGCGTTCCAGTGCGGGGCCATAGCTCAGCTGGGAGAGCGCTACAATGGCATTGTAGAGGTCGCCGGTTCGATCCCGGCTGGCTCCACCAACGGTCCGAGTCCCCATCGTCTAGAGGCCTAGGACATCACCCTTTCACGGTGGCGACCGGGGTTCGAATCCCCGTGGGGACGCCACATCGGCGACGATGCGGCAGCACTGGCGGCAAGGTAGGGCAAGGCGCGGAGCGGTAGTTCAGCTGGTTAGAATGCTGGCCTGTCACGCCGGAGGTCGCGGGTTCGAGTCCCGTCCGCTCCGCCATTCCCGCAATCATGCGCAGGGCCCGGAGCGATTCGGGCCTTGTCGTTTGCGGGTTCCGCTCAGGCCGTCGCCAGCGTGCCGGCAGCGGTCCCGACCAGATGCAGCGTGTGCGGCATGTGCCCCTGCGCCGCGAGATATTCGAGCCAGCGGCTGAGGAAACTGGCCATGCGCAGGCGATGGCGCAGGATGTGCTGCGGCGGTGCGCGCAGATCAAGGACATCCCAGCGTCCGCGCCCGGGATGGCAATGCAGCGCCTCGGCCAGATGCGCATCGAGATACATGCGCACCTGCGCTTCCGGCGCCCGGCGGCCGGTATCCGGATCGTGGAACGCGTAGGACAGTTCCATCTGCAGCGTGTAGGTGTGGCGCTCGAAGACCTCCACACGCACATCCAGCCCATCGCCCACACCGGAGACATACACGCCGGGCGCACGCGCATGCACCGCGAACAGCCGCTCGAGCCGGTGGTAGCTCTCGGCCTGCAGTCCCATCAGCAGCCCGAAGCGGCTGGGCAGCAGATGGATGATCCCGCGCGTTTCCAGTTGCATGGCGCGAGAGTAGCAGCCGCGTCGTTCACAGCAGGTGCCGTTCGATCCCCAACTGGGCCAGGATCTTGCTGCCGATCTCCTCGATCGAGGTGTGCGTGGTGTTGAGCACGGGGATGCCCTCGCTGCGGAACAGCCGGTCGGCCTGCGCCAGTTCCCAGCGGCACTGTTCCGGTTCGGCATAGCGGCTGCCGGGGCGGCGCTCGGCGCGGATCTGCGCCAGCCGCTCCGGCGCGATGGTCAGTCCGAACAGGCGCTGCCGGTGCGCACGCAGGCGCCGGGGCAATTCGGAGAGTTCCAGATCGTCCGGCGTTAGCGGGTAGTTGGCGGCGCGCAGCCCGAAGTGCAGCGCCATGTACAAGCAGGTGGGCGTCTTGCCCGAACGCGACACCCCCACCAGCACCAGATCGGCATCCTTGTAGCCCGGATCGAGCCCGTCGTCGTGCGCCAGCGCGTAGTTGGTGGCGTTGATGCGCGCCTCGTACTTGGCGAAATCCACCAGGCCGTGCGCGCGGTTGACCAGCTTGTGCCGGCGCACGCCCAGTTCGGTCTCGAGCGGGCCGATGAAGGGCGCGAACACGTCCAGCATCAGCGCGCCGGTGCCGGCGATGATCTCGCTGAGTGCGGCATCCACCACGGTGTTGACCACGATCGGCCGCAGGCCGCTGCGCGCCCAGGCCGACTTGATGCGCGTGGCCGCGGCATTGGCCTTCTCGGTGTCGTCCACGAACGGCAGCCGATGGGTGTCGAAGCTGACGCCGTCGAACTGGGTGAGGATGCTGTGACCGATGGTCTCGGCGGTGATGCCGGTGGAATCGGAAACGAAGAACACGGTGCGTTGCATGGCGGCTCCCGCACGGACCCGCGCAGTGTAGCCAGCGCCCTGCGCGGGCTGCGGCGCGATCGCGCGGTAATCGTTTGCAGGCGCATGCCGCATGCGGACCGCGGCGGTCAAACGGTTGTTTCAATCCGGTGCGCGCCGGACAATGACCTGCTGATCCCTTGCGGAGTGCCGTCTTGAATCCATCCGTGCTGTGGCTGCATGAGATCGGCCTAGCCGACCACGACCAGGTGGGCGGCAAGAATTCCTCACTGGGCGAGATGATCCGCGAACTCGCCGCTGCGCGGGTGTCGGTGCCGGGCGGCTATGCCACCACCGCGCACGCGTTCGAGCGGTTTCTGGCGCAGGACGGACTGGATGCGCGCATCCGCGCGCGACTGCACGCGCTGGACGCCGACGACACGCAGGCACTGGCCGCGGCTGGCAGCGAGATCCGCGGCTGGATTCTGGCCACGCCGCTGCAGCGCGAGCTGGAGCAGGCCATCCGCAGCGCCTATCGCCAGCTCTCGGCCGACAGTGGCCAGGCCGCGGCCGCGGTGGCGGTGCGCTCCTCGGCCACCGCCGAGGATCTGCCCGACGCCTCCTTCGCCGGCCAGCAGGAGACCTTCCTCAATGTGGTCGGCGAAGACGCCGTGGTGGTGAAGGTGCACGAGGTGTTTTCCTCGCTGTTCAACGACCGCGCCATTTCCTACCGTGCTCACCACGGCTACGCGCACGACCGGGTGCACCTCTCCGCCGGCGTGCAGCTGATGGTGCGCTCCGACCTCGCCACTTCCGGCGTGATGTTCACGCTGGACACCGAATCGGGCTTCCGCGAGGTGGTGTTCATCACCGCCAGCCACGGCCTCGGCGAGATGGTCGTGCAGGGCGCGGTCAATCCCGACGAGTACTACCTGTACAAGCCCAACCTGCGCGCCGGGCGCCCCGCCCTGCTGCGCCGCCAGCTGGGCAGCAAGCAGCAGCGCATGGTGTTCTCCGACGCGCCCGGCGAGCGCGTGCGCGTCGAACCCACGCCCGCAGCGCTGCGCGGGCAGTTCTGCCTCGGGCCGGCGGACCTGGACGAACTGGGCCGCCTGGCGCTGGCCATCGAGACGCACTACGGCCGTCCCATGGACATCGAGTGGGGAAAGGACGGCAACAGCGGCCGCATCTACATCCTGCAGGCGCGCCCGGAGACCGTGCGTTCGCGCACGATGCGGCTGGAGCGCTACACGCTGGCCCGGCGCGGCCCGGTGCTGGCGGAAGGCCGCGCCATCGGCCAGAAGATCGGCGCCGGCACGGCGCGCGTGGTGGCTTCGGTGGCCGACATCCACCAGGTGCGGCCCGGCGACGTGCTGGTCACGGACATGACCGATCCCGACTGGGAGCCGATCATGAAGCGCGCCGCCGCCATCGTCACCAACCGCGGCGGGCGCACCTGTCACGCCGCCATCATCGCGCGCGAACTGGGCATCCCCGCGGTGGTCGGCTGCGGCGATGCCACACGGCGCGTGCGTGATGGCGCGGCAGTGACGGTTTCCTGCGCCGAAGGCGACGCCGGGTTCGTCTACGACGGCCTGCTGTCATTCGAGCGCAACGAGACGGACCTGGGCGCAATGCCGCCGGCGCCGCTGAAGATCATGATGAACGTGGCCAACCCCGAGCGCGCGTTCGACTTCGCCATGCTGCCCAACGCCGGCGTGGGTCTGGCGCGACTGGAGATGATCATCGCCAGCCACATCGGCGTGCATCCGCGCGCGCTGCTCGAGTACGACCGCCAGGACGCAGAGACGCGTGCGAAGATCGACGCGCGTATCGCCGGTTACGCCGGCCCGGTGGACTTCTATGTCGACCGCCTGGCCGAGGGCGTCGCCGCCATCGCCGCCGCCTTCGCGCCGCACCCGGTGATCGTGCGCCTGTCCGATTTCAAGTCCAACGAATACGCCAACCTGATCGGCGGCAACGCCTACGAACCGCATGAGGAAAACCCGATGATCGGCTTCCGCGGCGCCAGCCGCTACGTCGATCCCGGCTTCGCCGGCGCCTTCGCGCTGGAGTGCCGGGCGATGCGCAAGGTGCGCGAGACGATGGGCCTCGGCAACGTCTGGGTGATGATCCCGTTCGTGCGCACTCTCGACGAAGGCCGCCGGGTGATCGAGGTGCTGGCGCGCAACGGCCTCGAGCGCGGCAGGAACGGGCTCAAGGTGATCATGATGTGCGAACTGCCGTCCAACGCGCTGCTGGCCGACGAGTTCCTGGAGATCTTCGACGGCTTCTCGATCGGCTCCAACGATCTCACGCAACTGACGCTGGGGCTGGACCGCGACTCGGCCATCGTCGCCCCGCTGTTCGACGAGCGCAACGCGGCAGTGAAGAAACTGCTGGCCATGGCCATCGCCGCGGCGCGCGCCAAGGGCAAGTACGTGGGTATCTGCGGACAGGGTCCGTCCGACCACCCCGACCTCGCGGAGTGGCTGATGGATCAGGGCATCGAATCGATGTCGCTGAATCCCGATACGGTGGTGGACACCTGGCTACGGCTGGCCCGTCGCGCCGGCTGATCAGTCGGCCGCCGCGGCCGGCCGCGCGGGTGCCGGTGCCGCGTGCCGGTAGCTGTACACCGTGGCCGGCGGCATGTTGCGCCAGGCCACGCCGCACCGCTGCGCGCGCAGACCGTGGCGTTCGCGCAGCGCCGGCGGCACCGGGCTGAACGGCCCATAGGTGAACTGCACCAGGCGTCCCTGCGGATGCAGCAGGGACGTGCTCGCGGCGATCACGCGCGCCACCACCGCGCGCGGCATCGACAGCAATCCCAGTCCGCTGATCACCGCGGCCACCGAGTGGCCGGCGATCCCGTGCCGTGCCGCCAGTTCGGCGATGTGGCAGGCGTCGGCGCATTCGACTCGCACGCGTGGGAAGCGCCGCATGAGGATGCGGTGCAGATCGCGGTTCAACTCGATCACCAGCAACTGCTGCGGGGCGACGCCCGCGTCCAGCAGCGCCTGCGTGAACACGCCGGTACCGGCTCCCAGTTCGATCACCGGCGCGTCCGCTGCGAACGCCACCGCCGGCAACTGCGCCACCATCAGCCGGGCCAGTTGCGTGCCGGAGGGCGAGACCGCCGCCGTGCGCAATGGATCGCGCGCCCAGGCCCGCACGAACGCCAGCCAGTGCGCGGGATCGTGCCGTCGGGTTGCGCCAGTGGAGATCGTCATTTAGGACATTTTCCCGGTTGGGCCTGCGTGCGACGCCGTCTATGCTGCCTGCCAGCAGCGGCGCTGGCGGGCCTCTTCCGTGTACGACGCACACGCGGTGCGACCTGCGCAGTGCAGACCGCGACTGTATCGCACCTCCGGACCCAAGGGCTTGAATGCGCTGCCGGAGCCGCGTCATGATCGGTCGGGACGCGGGAATGCTGGTGGGGGGCATGCACGCATCATGAACCGAAGATTACGAATCCGTCTGCTGGCCGTCGCACTGCTGGCCGGCGTTCTGGCGCAGGCGTCGTGGGCGCAGGACAGCGGGGCCCAGGCGGCGCCGGCCGCGGCCGCAAGCGCCGCCGTGCAAGCCTGGGGGCCCGTGCAGCCCACATCGCAGTGCCTCGACCCGGCCGCCGTCGACCGCTGGCACCGGCTGGACGAGCGCACCGTGCTCGCCGCCACCCGCGGCGGCGGCTACTTCGAGCTGCGCTTCGCCGATGCCTGCGCCAGCAGCACCCGGCCCAGCGCCTGGCAGATGTCCGCACAGGCGCCCGGACGCCTGTGTGGATTCGCCGGCGAGGTGGCGGTGGACGCCGAAGGCAACCTGTGCCGCATCGCCGGCCTGCGGCGTCTGGACCGCGCGCAGTTCGACGCTCTCGAGAAGCGGGAGCGGTAGGCGGCCGCGTCTGCCAGCGGCCCGGTTCTTGCCGGCCTGCCCTGCCCTGCGGCAGGCTGCAGGGAATGGAATATCCGCAAGCCCAGCCGCTCGGCGAAGAGGCGCTGCTGCTGCAGTGGGACGAGCGCGTCGACGCGCGGCTCAATGCGGCCGTGCATGCCGCGGCCACCATCGTGCGCAGCGCGGCATTGCCCGGTGTGCACGAGCTGGTGCCGGCCTACGCCAGCCTGCTGGTGCGTTTCGATGCGTCGATCTGGAGCACAGGCGGCCGGCGCGATGCCCACGCCGCGCTCCACGCGAAGCTGATCGAGATACTCGCAGCGGGCGGCGGCAAGGTGGAGGTCGCGCCGCCGCCCGCGCGCGTGCATGAGATCGCCGTGCGCTATGGAGGCGAGGACGGGCCGGACCTGGCCGGGCTGGCCTCGACGCTGGGCCTGGACGAGGCCGAGGTGATCACCCGTCATACCGCCCCGCTGTACCGCGTGGCCATGCTGGGCTTCGCACCCGGCTTCGCCTACCTGCTGGGACTCGATCCGCGGCTGGCGGCACCGCGGCGGCCCCGGCCGCGCACGCGCGTGCCGGCGGGCAGCGTGGCCATCGGCGGTCTGCAGACCGGCATCTACCCGGCGGCGCTGCCGGGCGGCTGGCAACTGGTCGGACGCACCGCGCGGGTGCTGTTCGACGCCGCGCGGCAGCCGCCGGCCCTGCTGCAGCCCGGCGATGGCGTGCGGCTGGTGGCGCTGTTCCCGCACGCGGCGGCATCCGGCCGCGCCAGCGTATGAGTCTCGAGATGCTGGCCGGCGGACTGGCCACCAGCGTGCAGGACCTGGGACGCCCCGGCTGGCAGGCGCAGGGCGTGGGCGCGGCCGGCGCACTGGATGCCGACTGCCTGCGCCTGGCCAACGCACTGGTGGGCAATGCGGCGGAGGCCGCCGGACTGGAAATCACGCTGCGGGGTCCGTGTCTGCGATTCACCCGCGCCGGTGCGTTCGCACTGTGCGGAGCGCCGTTCGAGCTGACCCTGGATGGCGTGCCCTGCGACCCCTGGCGCTGCCATCCGGCGCATGCGGGCCAGGTGCTGGCGGTGGGCCGCGCGCTGCGGGGTGCACGTGCCTGGCTGGCGCTGGCCGGGGGCATCGACCTGCCGCCGCTGCTGCACAGCCGTAGCAGCGACCTCAACAGCGCGCTGGGGCCGTTGCCGCGCACGTTGCGCGCCGGCGATACGCTGCCGCTGGGTACCGCGGCACGGCTGCCTCCGGCGTCGCCCGCGCGCTGGTCGCTCGATCCGGCACCCTGGTTCGCCGAGGCCGGCGGCGTTCCCTTGCGCCTGCTGCCCGGCGCGCATTATGCACGGCTGTCGCAGCACGCCCGCGCCGCACTGTACGGGTCGGTCTTCACGGTGGCCGCGCAGAGCAGCCGCGCCGGCCTGCGCCTCGACGGCACACAGCTGGACCTGGTGCAGCCGCTGGAGTGTGTTTCCAGCGGCTGCGTGCCCGGCGTCCTGCAGTTGCCACCCGGCGGCCAGCCCATCCTGCTGCTGGCCGAGCACCCGGTCAGCGGCGGCTATCCGCGTATCGCGCAGGCAGCCGCCGTGGACCTGCCCCGGCTGGCGCAGGCGGTGCCGGGCACTGCGTTACGCTTCGCCGCGGTGGACATGGACACCGCCACGCGCCTGCTGCTGGCACGGCGCACCGCGCGGACCCAGCTGGAGGCGCGCATCCGCGCGCGCCTGGAACCGACATGAACAGCATCGATCTCAACTGCGACATGGGCGAGTCGTTCGGCGTGTGGCGCATGGGCCAGGACGCGGAAGTGATGCCCTGGATCAGCTCGGCCAATATCGCCTGCGGCATGCATGCGGGCGATCCCGCCACCATGCTGCGTACGGTGGATCTGGCGCGTGCGCACGGCGTCGCCATCGGCGCGCACGTGGCGCTGCCGGACCTCGCCGGCTTCGGCCGTCGGGCCATCGCGATCGAGCCGGCCGACCTACACGCGCTGGTGCTCTACCAGTTGGGCGCACTGGCCGGCGTCGCCCGTGCGCGCGCGATGGAACTGCGGCATGTCAAACCGCACGGTGCGCTGTACCACCAATTGGCAGCCGATGCGGCGCTGGCCGACGCCTTCGCGGCAGCGGTGCAGGCCTTCGACGCGCGCCTGCGCGTGGTCACCCAGGTGCAGGGCGCACTGCCGGCGGCGGCGGCGGCACACGGACTGCGCGTGCTGCGTGAGGCCTTTGCCGACCGCGGTTATGGCAGCGACGGCCGCCTGCTGCCGCGCAGCCAGGCCGGTGCGCTGCTCCCGCCCGCGCGCGCGGCCGCACAGGCCCTGCTGCTGGCGAGCGCAGGCTGTGCCGAGGATGCCGATGGACGGCGCGTGCCGGTCGCCGCCGACACGCTGTGCCTGCATGGTGACCGCGAAGATGCCGCCGCGCTGGCGCACGCGGTGCACCGGCGGCTGGCCGCAGCCGCGATCCGCATCGAGGCGCCGGCATGAATCCCTGGCCCCTGCTGGGGGTGGCACTGGTTGTGCTGGGCTTTGCGCGACGCTGGAATCCGGTGCTGGTGGTGGTGGCTGCGGGAGTGCTCAGCGGCCTGTTGGCGGGCTTCGCACCGGGACGGGTGCTGGCCCTGCTGGGTGACAGCTTCGCTGGCAGTCGCGCGCTGCTGCTGTATGCATTGACGCTGCCGGCGATCGGCCTGCTCGAACGCGCCGGGCTGCGCGAGCATGCGCATTCGCTGATCGGACGGTTGCGCGGCATGACGCTGGCGCGTCTGCTGATCGGCTATCTGGCACTGCGGCAGATGCTCTCGATGCTGGGCCTCACCAACGTGGCGGGGCAGGCGCAGACGGTACGGCCGCTGCTGGCCCCGATGGCGGAAGCGGCCGCCGCGCGCGAGGCAGGCCAAGCGGCGAACGCGGACACGGCGGAAGCATGCGCGCAAGAAGTGCGCGCGCTGGCCGCGGCCACCGACAACGTGGGCCTGTTCTTCGGCGAGGACGTGTTCATCGCGCTGGGCGCGGTGCTGCTGATCCAGGGCTTCTACGCGCAGCAGGGGATCGTGCTGTCGCCGCTGCACATCGCGCTGTGGGCGCTGCCCACCGCGCTGGCGGCCTTTCTCATCCATGCCCTGCGCGTGCGGCGCGCGGCGCGTGTGCTGGCGGAACGCCGCAGCGGTGAAGGCGGCGATGCTGCATCTTGACGCCCTGTATCAGTTGCTGGCGATGCTGCTGCTGGGCACGGCGGCGCTGGATGCGCGGGCACGGCGCTGGACGCATGCCGCATTCTGGACCGTACTGGCGCTGCTGTTCGCCGGCGGGCACGCGGTGCTGGCGGCGCAACGCTCGGGCGATGCGCGGCCGGCGCAGATCGCCGGCACCGGTGTGCTGCTGCTGGCATTGCTGGCGCCGCGAATGAGCCGTGCGGATCACCCGGAGGCTGCGGCGCGGCTGCGCGCGCTGCGCGCCGGCCGGCTGGGTTCGCGGCTGCTGCTGCCGGCACTGCTGATCCCGGGCGGGACACTGACGGTGGCGCTGGCGGGATCGGCGCTGCGCTGGCACGGCGTGCCGCTGCTGGATCCGGCGCAGCAGACGCTGCTGGGTCTGGGGCTGGCCTCGCTGCTGGCGCTGGTGGCGGCCTGGCGGATGACGCGCGCGCCGGCCATCGCCGTACTGCAGGAAAGTCGGCGCCTGATCGATGCGCTGGGCTGGGCGGCGCTGCTGCCGCTGGTGCTGGCCGCGCTGGGCGGCGTGTTCGATGCCGCCGGTGTGGGCCGGCTGCTGGCGCACTACACCGGCGCACTGATCCCCACCGCCAGCTACGCGGCCTGCGTGCTGGCCTATGCGCTGGGCATGGTCGTGTTCACGGTACTGATGGGCAATGCGTTCGCCGCGTTCCCGGTGCTCACCGCAGGCATCGGCCTGCCGCTGCTGGTACGCCTGCACGGCGCCGACCCCGCCGTAGTCGGCTCGCTGGGCATGCTGTGCGGCTACTGCGGCACGCTGCTGACGCCGATGGCGGCCAATTTCAACATCGTGCCGGTGGCGCTGCTGGAGCTGAAGAGCCCATGGGCGGTGATCCGCGCGCAGTGGGCCACGGCCCTGCCGCTGCTGGCCTTCAATGTCGCGGCACTGTATCTGCTGGCGAAGCGCTGAATCGCCCCGACCCACCGCCACGCTGGCCAGCAGCCGGCGCGGCGCGCGATCATGGGCGGCATGACCCGCCGCGCCCCGCCCTGCATGCTGCTGACCGGTTTCGATGCGTTCGGCGGCGAGCCGATCAATCCCTCGTGGGAGGCGGTGCGCGCCCTCGACGGAGCGCGCATCGCCGGCCATCGCATGGTCGCGCGCCAGCTGCCCACCGCGTTCGCGCGCGCGCCGCGCGTGCTGCGTGCGGCCTTGCGCGAACTAGCGCCGGCGGCGGCGGTGTGCGTGGGCCAGGCCGGCGGACGCGCGCAGGTTTCGCTGGAGCGCGCGGCTCTGAACGTATGCGACGCGCGGATTGCCGACAACGACGGGGCGCAGCCGTGCGGCGAGCCGGTGGTCGCCGGGGGGCCGGATGCGTATTTCAGCCGATTGTCGCTCGAGGCCTGCCTGGCCGCGCTGCACGCGGCACGGATCCCCGCCGAAATCTCCAACACCGCCGGTACATTCGTGTGCAACCAGGTGATGTACGTGCTGCTGCACGCGCTGCGTGCGCGCCGCTCGGTGCCCGCGGGTTTCGTGCACATCCCCTTCGTTCCCGCGCAGGTGATGCAGCGCCGCGGCACATCCAGCATGGCGCTGGAGCACAGCGTGGCGGCGCTGCGCGTGATCGTCGCCACCACCCTCGATCCGTCAGCCGCGCCACGCGGCACGCACGCCACGGGACGCGAGCACTGAGGCTGCGACCGCCACTGCCACGGTCATGGCAGTCGGTGTCGAGCTTGCCACGGCCCCTCATTCGGAAGTATTGGACTTGCTACCTCTGACCGTGATTGCGATCGCCGCCGCCTCATCCTCGGGTTGCGTCAGAAGGACAATCCCCGTCTCCTTCATGGTCCTGTCGCGAGGCAGGACGATGATCTTCTTGACCTGGTCGCCCGCGATACCAAAGCGCCTGAAATTGGCAGGCAGCCACTGCTTCAACCGCGCGGCGTCGGCAGGACCCATCCTGTCCAACTCCGCAAGCATCGCCTGCACTTGAATCGGGCTGGCGAGTTCGCCGGGATAGGTCAGTCGATAGATGTTGCTCTTGGAAAGGTTGAGGTTTGACGCAGCCCCCGCGATCGTCGCGAAAAGCAAGGACGCGACCACACACAACGTATATCGTGCTTTCATTTCGAGTTCCTCATTCCGCCGACCCATGTCGGCAAACGCTTCGGTTCAACGGCGGCGCGGAGCGCCCACGCGTCGTTCCGGGTATCCGTATCCGGTCCGTGTTGTTCCATCGCTCCGGCGATGCCTCGATCACCGCCGTTCCGGTTCGCTGATATTCATGCCTTTGCGGGTCGCAGGCGCGTCCCTGCCTGTGCAGGCTCCAGCAGCCTGCCGAGAGCAGGCGCGCTGAAACATGTCACAACACGAACGGCAGCTTGGCGGTGATGCTGAAGTCCGGCGCGTCGGGCGTGAGGCCGATCCCCAGGCTGCCCACGAAGGTCATGCGTTCGCCGAGCGCATAGGTCATGCCGAGGCCGAGCGTGGCAGCGTTGCCGTCGCTGCCGATCACTTTCTCCCACACGCCGGTGGCGTCGTTGCGGATCTTCGCGCTGCCGTTGAGGCGCTGCGCCAGACTCATGCTGAGACTCATGCGTTCGTTGAGCGCGAACGCCACGCCGACGCCGTAGTTGAAGGCGTTGCCCAGATTCACCTTGCCCGGGCTGACGGTGTCGGGACTGGTGTCCAGGTCGGCGAAGTGGCGGATGAAGGTATGGGTGATGCCGGCATTGGCGAAGAGGATGGCGGGATCCAGCGTCCTCAGCACGGAGGCACCGGCATGGACACTCCACACACCCTGACCGGTGGGCTGGCGCGTGGGCACCGCGAAGCGGATGAAGTCGTTGCTGTCGCGTTCCAGCACGTTCCAGGGAATGCCGTAGGGTGCCTGGCCGGTAGGCGCCGACAGGCCCGCGTTGAGGGCGAGTTCGGGACGGCCCGGTGTTTCGCGCAGTAGCCGGTAGCTGGCGCCGACGGCGACATCGCCGATGCGCGGTCCACCCGACACGCTGGCCTCGGCCACGGCCGCCGCCGCACCGCCGGCACCGCCTTTCTGGTAGTCGGTCCAGCGCTGCACGAAGGGCACCTCAATGCTGGCCGTGAAATTCTCGGTGAGGCCCTTGCGCGCGGCGAAACTGTAGGTGAAGGTATCCGAGGCCACGCGCTCGATGGCGATGGAGCCCAGGAAGATCGCGTCCAGCGCCAGGAAGCCGTTCAGCGTGAGCTGCTTGCGGTCGTAACGCTGGTAGTTCAGGCCCACTTCCAGCGTCAGCGGCTGATTGAACAGCACGTGCTGCTGCTGCAGCACGTCCTCGACGCTGCGCGCGGCCGGCTCCTGCCGCACGCTGCCCTCGCTGCCGACCAGGGCTTCGCCCGTCGCCGCTGCTGCTGCCGCAGCGGGGCTGGGTGCAGGCGCGGCCGGTAGTGCCGCGCCATCACCCTGCCGCATGGCCTGCACGCGCGCCACGCCTTCCTGCGCCTGTACACGCGCGGTCAGCGCCTGCAGCCGGATCTCCAGTTCGCGCAATCTGCGCACTTCCTCCGCGTAGCGCGACTTCAATGTCCGCAGCTCGCCCGCCATGGCGCGCACGTCCTGCGCGTTTTCGGCCGCGGCGGCGGCACCTCCCGCCTGCTGGACCGCGCTCTGCTGCGCACGCGCGGGTGCTGCCCGCGCGGCCAGCGCCATCACGATCAATGCCAGCAGCGCGCCGCTGTTGATCCGGTGCATGCCTCTCCTCCCCCCGCAAGGTCACGGATGCGATGATGTTTTCAGCGCCCGCCGCGCAGGCCCTGCAGCAGACCCAGCGACTGCGCCACGTTCTGCCGCAGCATCTGTGCCGCGCTGCCGCCCACGGGCTGTACCAGGGTGATGCGCAGCTGATTGCTGACCGCGTGACTGTCGCCCAGCAGGCTGACGGTCTGCAGCACTGCGCCGCCGCCGTCGGCGTCGCCGCGGATGAGCTGGCGCAGGCTGCCCTGGCCGGCCAGATCCAGCGTCACGGCCATGCGATCCGGCTGCAATGTCACGCTGGCGCTGGCAATGCCATCGCTCACCGCCGCGTTGCCGGCGACACCCGTGGCGGGCGTGGCCGGAAAGGCGGTGGTCAGATGCAGCTCGGTGCTGTTGCCGGCACTGTTGTGGTCGCCCGTGATCTGGATGCCCTGGACGATACCGCCGACGTTGGCCAAGCCACTGGCGTCGATGCTGCGGCCGGTGGTGTCCACGAGCGCACCGCCGCTGCCCTGCACCAGGCTGACGGTGGGCACGAAGCTGATCTGCGGCGCGCCCTTGCTGAAATCGAAGCCCAGCAGCGCGCTGCCGCTGAACACGCGGCCGTCGCTGCTGCGCCATGTGGACAGCATCTCGACGCCGAAGTACAGGATCTGCCCGGCACCGGTGATGAAACGGCCTCGCATGTGATCGAGGGAGGCATCGGATACCGGCCGGATACCCGTGGCCGGCTGCGGGATGTACTCGCCCAATGCGGCCTGCTGGGCCATCAGTGGCAACGGCAGCGCCGTGTACACGAGCACTGCGGCAAGCGTGGCGAGTCTGACAAACGGATTCATATCGGTCCTCGGTCCGTGACGGGGTGTGGGCCTCGTGCGTCGATTCAGAACAGGTCGGCGTGGGTGAAGCCGAAATCGATCAGTTCGGCATCGGTGATCGGGCCCTGGCGGCTGCCCAGCAGGGCGCGCGCGCTGGGTCCGCTGCGCGCGTCCAGCAGTACGGTATTGCGGTCGAAGCCGGAGCCGATCACCACGAATACCGCCTGCGACGGCCACGCGGCCATGAAGTCCCGGAAGGTGTAGGTCCTGTTGCCCAGCGCCGGATCGGCCACGTACACACGGTCGCCGGCGACGCGCTTGAGCACCACGAAATGCTTGTAGCCGCGGGTATCCAGCAGCACGATGCCGGGCACGCGCAGGCTGCGCAGGCGCTGCTCGGACACCTTGTAGCCGCGGCCGCGCATGCCCAGTCCTTCGACATAGCGTTTGATGTCGAGCAGCGAGAAACCCTGCCGTTCCACCTTGACCGGATCGGCCTTGGCCAGCATGCCGGCCATCACCGTCCATTCGTCCACGCCGATGCCGTAGGCATACTTCAGCAGCGTGGCCAGCGCCGCTGCACCGCAGCTGAAATCGGTGTTCTGCGGCACGATGTTGCGGAAGCGCGCCTCGCGCAGGCTGGTGACCCTGCCGGTGTACATCTCGCCGGTGGGCAGCACATCGCCGAAGCGGATGTCGGCCGCCCGCGCGGAACCACTGGCCGCAAGGACCAGCCAGCTCCACAACAGCATCATGCGCGCGCGGCGGATGTCCATGGGGGCTGATGCGTGATCAGGTCGATACCGGAGAGGACGGGGCGGCCTGCGCCGCCCCGCCCGTCACGTCCGTGTCGCGATATCACTCGGGAGGCGTGCCGCCACCGCCACCCGTGCTGGGCTGCGTCACCGCCAGCGCCAGCGAGTTGGCCTGCTGGTTGCCGGTACCCGCGGCGATGTTGACGCCGATGTTGCCCATGGCGTTCTGCAACGCCGAACCGTTGAGCGTGGCGCTGTTGGTCGAGAGCACCGCCACTGTGGTCAGGTAGGTGATCGAACCGGTGAGCATCGCGTCCATCTGCTCCAGCGTGATCTCGTTGTTGTTGTTCATCACCAGCGAGCCACCGTCGTTGCTGGGATCCCCGGGGTCGCTGCCCGGCGTGCGGCTGAGGTTGTTGTTGCCGATGTCGGTCAGCTGGGTATGCGTATCCCAGTCGGTATGGCCCTGCCACGGTCCGCTGGTCGGATGCGGCGTGGACGGCGACTCACCCGACGCCTTGCCCCAGTTGTCGGGGTACATGTTGTAACGCTGGTCCGAGGTACCGATGGAAGTGCCCAGCACTTCGCCCCCCTCGCCGCTGCCGCTCACCGTGCCGGACAGGCTGACCGTGGCACTGTTGACTACCGTCTGGAAGTAGCCCTCGTTGAGCGTGTAGTTGCCCATCGCGTCCTGCTTGCCGTTGACCGAGGCCGTGGCCATGCTGTTGGTGCCGGTCGAGGCAGTCAGGTTGTTCTGCTGCTGGTTGTTGTTGCCGGCGGCGATGTTGACGCCGATGTTGCCCTGCGCGTTCTGCAGCGCGTTGCCGCCCAGGTTGGCGGCGTTGGTCTGGCCGAAATTGCCCGTGGTGTTGGCGGCGTTGAGCTGCTCGACGAACACTTCCGAGTCGGCCATGGTGAAGGCGAACGAGGCGTCCGCCGCGGCCAGGGCCGCCGCGTTGTGCTGCTGGTTGTTGTCGCCGGCCGCCACGTTCAGGCCAATGTTGCCCTGGGCGTTCTGGGCTGCGTCGTCCGCGACTTGCGCGTCGTTGGCCAGCAGGTAGTTCTCGCCCTGGTTCTCGACGTTGTGCTGGCGATTGTCCACCACGGCGATGGCGGCGGAGTCGGTCTGGATGCTGCCGCTGACCGTCGGCGCGCCGGTGATGGAGATGTTGGTCAGCAGGCTCAGATCCTTGTTCATGCGCACACGGCGGATCGAGGTGTCGCTGTTGACATCGACGTTTTCGTCATAGCGCACATTGCTGTAGATGTCGTTGTAGATGTAATTCAGCGTGGTGTTCTGGGTGTTGTGGATGGTGTTGGTGACGTCGTCGGTGTAGCTCAGCCACATCGCGCAATCGCCGGAACCCACATCGATCCCGCTGCAATCCTGCGCCAGCGCCGCCGGCGCGATACCGCCCGCACCGGCCAGGATGGCCAGCGCCAGCAGGTTTCGTTTCACGTTACGCATTGCTGCATCTCCTGTCGTTGGAATGGATACATCAACGGGGTGGCAGATCGACGGTGATGAGCAGGCGGTTGCCCGCCGTGTTGCCCATGCCGGCGATCTGGTTCAACTGCACCACCCCCTCGGCCCCGCGCAGCGCCGTACCCGAGACGGACGCGCTGCGTGGTGAAATGGAAGGGGAAGCGGCCGGGCGGCCCCCCGCAGCACCGCCCGATTGCGTGTCGAGGGCGGCCAGCGCTTCGCTGTCCGCCTCTTCGATACCCTGCGGCATCACCCCGCCGACTTGCATGGTGATGCGATTGGTCTCGCGGTTGCCCACCCCGCTGGCCTGGTTGATGGCGATCAGCCCGGTGGCCCCGGACAGCGCGTTGCCGCCGATCAGCGCCGCCATCGCGTCGGGCGCGCTGGCACGGAACGCGGTGATGTGCTGCAACTGCACGACGTCGACCTGCGCCTGCCGGCCCATGGCGATGGCCTGCGCATTCGACTGCTGGTTGCCGTCGCCCGCGGCCAGGTTGACGGCGATGACCCCGCTGGCGCCGGACAGGGCATTGCCTTCCAGGCGGGTACTGGTCAGATAGCCCAGCCATGTCTCATGGGTATCCTGCGCCTGTGCCGGGCAGGAGCCCAGCAACAGCATGCACAGGGCCGGCAGACGCACCATCACCCGCCTCCCTTGAGCAGGCCGGCGCCCTGCAGTGCGCCGGTGATCTGGCCGCCCAGGTTGCGCGTCGCTCCGTGGATGTTGCCCAGGACACCGCCGGGGCCGGCCGCCGGTACCCCCGTGCCGCCCGCCGGGCCGCGCCCCGCGCCCAGTCCGAGCAGTCCGGCTCCCTGCAGTGCACCACCCACCGCCCCACGCGCGGAACGTCCCGGCACGGCGGCGGTGATCGCCGAGAAATCGGCATCGTCCAACTCGCTTCCGCCCAGCATCTGCTGCGTTTCGGGCTGCACGTTGGCAGACACCAGCACCGCCATGCCCGGCGGCTGGGTGCGGACGGCATGGCGCGCGGGCACCGTGCGTATCAGCACGAACTCGCCGTTCTGCGCCTGCACCCCCCGCCGCACTCCGGCGGCTTCGGCCGGCAGCACCAGCAGGCCCAGCACCATCAATACGGCCAGCAGCAGCACCGAGCCGACGAACATGCGGGGAAACTTGAGCACGACACTCTCCGTTGCCATGTCTGTACTGCAAGGGTGGTGCCAATGCGTGATTCGCTGCTTCATCAAGCGGTTGCACGGCATGCTCCGGCCGCGTCGCGCAGCCGCTGTCGCGCTGCCGATACAGCCGGGCGCGTCCGTTTCCCTGCAGGCCTTGGCCCTGCTCGCGCACTGCGCTGCGGCACCTGTAGCGGCCACGCAACAGCGCCGGTGCCATCGCATGTGGGGCCTGCCCGTTCTTGCCCGCTGCCGATCGCCGGTACGGTTGCCGCGGAACTTTGGCATGCGGCGTACACCGCCCCACCCGCATGTCCGCCCGTGATCGGCGGTGGCCAGTCGTTGCCTCCTGCGTACTCATCGGGCTCGCGCATCGTCCCGCCGCGCCCAGTCGATCCGGCTACGCCGGCGCGCGTCACGCGGGGCGGAACAGGCGCTGCACGGCGGCTGCGGCACGGCTGTGCATCGGCGCCGGTGAACGCGGTGCGGTGGCTGCGCAACCGTATGGACGCCGGGGATGCGACCGGCGCCTTATGCTGGATGCATGAAGCCCTCCTCGCCACGCCCACCGGGTGGCCGCGCCGGCCCCTTTTCCGGCGACTGTGCGCTGCAGCGGATGCTGGCGCGTGCCGGGGACGCCGCCGGCTGGGTGCGCGGACTCGCACGCGCCCTGCATGCGAATGACCACCGCGTGCAGCTTGCGCTGGTACCCGCCGAACAGCCCGCCGGCAAGGGCTCCCTGCACACCCTCTACCTGCGGCTGCGCGAACAGGACGGCGCCGTGCTGGGCCGGCTGGCCCTGCAGCATCCGGATGCGGACACGCGCCGCGCGCTGGCGGCGCGACTGCGCCCGCTGCTGCCGGCGCTGGTGCGCCATCTGGCCTTCGAGCGGGTACGTGCGCGCGCCGGCCTGGCCGATCTGCTGGTGGACCTCTCGCACGTGCTGCTCTACGAGGACGATCTGCAGGTGATGCTGGGCGGCGTGGTGGCATACCTGCGCGAGCGCTTCAGCCTGTGTCTCGCCACCCTGATCCTGCGCGAACGTGACGGCAGCTGGCTGCTGCGCGCGGCCGCCGGCAACTCGCACAACTTCGTGCTGGTGCCCGGAACGCCCTGGCCCGGCACGATCGGCCTGACCGGCAAGGCGCTGCGGCTGCAACGCCTGCTCTATGTGCCGGACGTGCGCGAGGAGCCCGAGTACGTACAGGGCAATGCGCTGACCCGCGCCGAACTACTGATTCCGATCAAACACGGCGGTGCGGTGCTGGGCCTGCTCAACCTCGAGAGCCCCAGCGCCGACAGCTTCGCGGCGGCCGTGCGCGAGGTGCTGGACGTCCTGGCCGACCAGATCGGCGGCGTGCTGCATCTGCGCCTGCTGCAGCAGCAGCTCGCCGACGCGCACCGGCAATCGCGTGCGATGGCGCAGGAGCTGGCCCGTCTCAACACCCGGCTGGCGCGCAGCAACCGCGCGCTGGACAAGCTCAGCCGCACCGACGCCCTGACCGGCGCCGAGAACCGCCGCGGTTTCAACCTCGCGCTGCGCGCGGCCTGGCAGACGGCACGGCGTGCGCGGCAGCCGCTGGGCCTGCTGCTGATCGACATCGACCATTTCAAGGCCTACAACGACCGCTACGGCCACCCGGCCGGCGACGCCTGCCTCAGCCGCGTCGGCGCGGTGACCGCCCGCACGCTACGCGATGACGACAACGTATTCGCGCGTTACGGCGGCGAGGAATTCGCCGTGCTGCTGCCGGGCGTGGAGGCGCGCTGCGCGCTGGCCATCGCCGGACGCGTGTGCAAGGCCATCGCCGCTGCCGGCATCGACCATGCCGGCAGTCCATTGCGCAAGGTCACCGCCAGCATCGGTGCGGCCAGCGTGGTGCCGGACGCGAGCGTGAGCGCGCGGCGGCTGGTCGAACAGGCCGATCGCGCGCTCTACCGGGCCAAACAGGAGGGCCGTGACCGCGCCTGCCTGGCGGACGGGGATGCCCCGCCGGCCCGGCCGGGGACACCCGCTCAGGCGAACGGGTCGCGCAGAACGATGGTGTCGTCGCGGTCGGCGCCGGTGGCCACCAGAGCCAAGGGGCATTCGGCCAGTTCCTCCACCGCGCGCAAATAGGCGCGCGCCGCCGCCGGCAGCTTCGCGAACTCGCGTATGCCGGAAGTGGGCTCCTGCCAGCCCGGGAACTCCAGATACACCGGCTTGCACTCGGCCCAGCCGGCGGCATCCAGTGGTGCCAGCTCGCGGCGCTTGCCGCGGTATTCGTAGGCCACGCAGACCTTGATGCTGGGCAGCCCGTCGAGCACGTCCAGCTTGGTGATGGCCAGGCCCGAAATGCCGCTGATCAGCACCGCGCGCTTCAGCGCCACCAGATCGATCCAGCCGCAACGGCGCGGACGTCCGGTGGTGGCGCCGAACTCGTTGCCCCGCTGGCGCAGGGTTTCGCCCGCGGCATCGTGTAGCTCGGTGGGAAACGGCCCGCCGCCCACGCGCGTGGCGTAGGCCTTGGCGATGCCGAGCACGTAGTCGACCTCGCCCACGCCCACGCCGGTGCCGGCCAGCGCGCCGCCGATGGTGGTGTTGGACGAGGTGACGAAGGGATAGGTGCCGTGGTCGATATCCAGCAGCGAGCCCTGCGCGCCCTCGAACAGCACGCGCTTGCCGGCGCGGTGCAGTTCGTGCAGCGTGGCGGCCACGTCCTCGACCAGCGGTCGCACGTACTCGCCGAAGGCCAGCGCCTCGTCCAGCACCGCCTGGTAGTCGACCGGCTGCGCCCCGAGCCAGTGCTGCAGCACGAAGTTGTGGTAGTCGACCACCGCGCGCAGTTTGTCGGGCAGCTCGCCAGGGTACATCAGGTCGGCCACGCGTACGCCGCGGCGCGCCGCCTTGTCCTCGTAGGCGGGTCCGATGCCGCGGCCGGTGGTACCGATCGCCTGCGCGCCGGAAGCCTTCTCGCGCGCCTGATCCAGCACCACGTGGTAGGGCATGATCAGCGGCGTCGCCGGACTGACCTTCAGCCGCGAGCGCACGTCCACGCCGCGCGCCTCCAGCTCGCCGATCTCCTCGCGCAGCGCCGCCGGCGAGAGCACCACGCCGTTGCCGATCAGACACAGCACGCCGGCGCGCAGGATGCCCGAGGGGATCAGATGCAGCACGGTCTTCTGGCCGCCGATCACCAGCGTATGCCCGGCGTTGTGTCCGCCCTGGAAGCGCGCCACCGCGGCGACGTTCTCGGTCAGCAGATCGACGATCTTGCCCTTGCCTTCGTCGCCCCACTGCGCGCCGAGGATGACTACGGACTTGCCCATGGTGTTCTCGCTCGAAGGGTGGACGGTGATGGTGGGGCGACGCGGTGACTATGCTCGCCATCCCGGGCTCGCCAAGTCACCCCGCCTGCGGCCCCGGGACGGAATGGTCCGAATGCGGGCCGCGCGCGACGGCAGCGGCGCGACGGCCACCCGCATCACTTGCCCGGAGCGTCGAAATAGCGCATGAACTCGGATCCAGGTTTCAGCAGCAGCACGCCGTGGCCGCTGCCGAAACTGCGGCGGTAAGCCTCGAGACTGCGATAGAACCGGAAGAACCGGGGATCCTGGCCATAGGCGGCGGCGTAGATCTGCGCGGCCTTGGCATCGCCCTCCCCGCGCAATTCCGAGGCCTGCGCCTCGGCTTGCGCCACCAGCACCTTGGCCTGCTTGTCGGCATCGGCACGGATCTTGGCGGCGGCTTCTTCGCCGCTGGAGCGCAGCGCATTGGCCAGACTCAGGCGTTCGGCGCGCATGCGCCGGAACACCGACTCGCTGACCGATTCGGGCAGTTCGATCTGGCGGATGCGCACGTCCACGATACGCACGCCGAGCGTGCGCTGCGCCGAGGCGTTGGCCTGCGCGCGCACGCGCGCGGTGACGTCGTTGCGGCCGCCGGAAACCAGCTCGTCCAGCGGACGCGAGCTGAACTCGAAACGCAGCGCATCCTTGATCATGGGCGTCAGCCGGGCCTGCGCCTGCAGCTCCTGCCCGCCGGTGGCCTGGTAGTACAGCGCGGGGTTGGCGATGCGCCACTTCACGTAGAAGTCCACGTTCACCACTTTCTTTTCGGCGGTGAAGTAGCGCTCGGGCTGCGCATCGAGGGTGAGGATGCGATTGTCGAACTTCACCACCTGCTGCATGAAGGGCAGCTTGAAATGCAGTCCGGGCGCGAAGTCGCTGCCCACGATGCGCCCGAACTGCAGCAGCAGCGCGGTCTGGTCCTGGCGTACGGTGAACACGCTGCCGTATCCGGCCAGCACCAGCAGGACGGCGGCGACGATGGCGATCGGCTTCATGGCTGCGCTCCTCCGGCCGCCGTCGAACCGGCCTCGGGCGGCGCGGTGTCGCTGCCGCCGGCCGTGCCGGAGGCGGCCGGCGCCCGCAGCAACGTGCCGGCGCCGGGCAGCGCGGCCTTGGGCAGGGCCGGTGCAGCGGCGCCATGGGACAGCGGCAGGTAGATCAGGTTGCGGCCGCCGCTTTCGTCCAGCACCTTGGTGTTGACGGCCATCACCTTCTCGACGGTCTCCAGCCACAGGCGCTGGCGCGTCACCTCGGGCGCGGCGCGGTATTCCCTCAGCATCGCCAGGAAGCGCTGCGCGTCACCCTGGGCGCGCGCCTCGCGGGTGGCCTCGTAGGCCTGCGCATCGGCGGTGATGCGCGCGGCTTCGCCACGCGCCTCGGGCAGGATCTTGCTGGCGTAGGCCTTGGCTTCGTTCTCGATGCGCTGCTTGTCCTCACGCGCCTTGTTGACGTCGTCGAAGGCGTCCTTCACCTCGGCCGGCGGCGCGATGTTCTGGAAATTCACTTCGGTGATGGTGATGCCGGCCGCGTAGCTGTCGAGCAGTTTCTGCAGCGCCTGCTGCGTGGCCGCCACCATCGCCGCCCCCTCGCCGGAGAGGATGGTATCCATGGTGTCGGCGCCCACCACGCGCCGCACCACCGACTCGGCGGCCTGGCGCACGGTGGCGTCGGGATCCTGCAGCGAAAACAGATACTGCTCGGCGTTGTTGATCTGGTACTGGACGTTGAAATCGATCTGCACGATGTTCTCGTCCTTGGTCAGCATCTGCTGCTTGTCGGAGACCGAGCGCACCGAGGTCATGTCCACCTTGCGGACGGTTTCGACGGGGCGCGGCAGCACGAAATGGAAGCCCGGCCCGAGCGTGCGGTCGTAGGCGCCGAAACGCGTGACCACGCCGACCTGGCTGGTGCCGATCACCGTCCACGAATCGAACAGCAGCCACGCCAGCAGCAGCGCGACGAGGACCGTGCCGATGCCGCCGGCGCCGCCGCCGCGCAATCCGCCCAGGCGCTGGCGCAACCGCCGCAGCCAGGCTTCGAGGTCGGGGCCTTTGCCGCCACCGCTGCCGCGTCCCCAGGGATCGCGCTGGCCGCCGCCGGGTTCGTTCCAAGCCATCTCAGTCGCTCGTCGGATCGGGAGTGCGGCCCGCGGCCGCCGCTGCAAGGGTCGCCGGCGCACCGGCCGCGTGCGTGTGCCGGAAGCCGGCCCGCGCATGCGCAAGTCTAGCAGCCGTGCGGGCGGCGCCGATGCCGGCCCGCTGCGCCACGGGGCTCACGCGGACCCGGCCAGCAGCCGCTCCAGCGCCGTGCCGCCTTCGCGGCGCAGCGGCTCGAGCAGTGCGCGCGGGGCGTCGATGTCCAGGTGCCAGCCGCGGGCGTCGAAGTGCTCCTCGCGGATCGCACCCAGCGTGCGCAGCCGCGCGCGCAACCTGCCGGCGGCCGGTTCCAGGTGCAGGGCGCCGCGCACGCGGGCGCCGCCCAGGCGCTGCGCAAGGGCCGTACGCAGCGCATCCAGCCCCAGCCCGCGCGCGGCCGAGATCCACACCCGCCGCGGCTCGCCCGCATCCTCCGCGCCGCAGGGCACCGGCGATTGCAGTCGGTCGATCTTGTTGAACACCGCCAGTTGCGGAACCTGGCCTGCACCGATCTCCTCGAGCACGGCATCCACCACGTCGACGCGGCGCTCACGCTCCGGATCGGCGGCGTCGGTGACATGCAGCAACAGGTCGGCATCGCGCGCCTCGGCCAGCGTGGCGCGGAATGCGGCGACCAGATCGTGTGGCAGGTTGCGCACGAAACCCACGGTGTCGGCCAGCACGACCGGCCCGCAGTCCAGGTTCTCGATACGGCGCACGGTGGGATCGAGCGTGGCGAACAGCTGGTCGGCAGCATATACCGCCGAGCGCGTCAGTGCGTTGAACAGGGTGGACTTACCGGCGTTGGTATAGCCCACCAGCGCCACGCGCGGCATGCCGGCATCCAGGCGCGCGCGACGCTGCTGGCCGCGCTGCGTGCGCACCCTCTCCAGGCGCTTCTGCAATTGCCTGACGCGTTCGGCCAGCAGGCGGCGGTCGGTTTCCAGCTGCGTCTCGCCGGGGCCGCGCAGGCCGATGCCGCCGCGCTGGCGTTCCAGGTGCGTCCAGCCGCGTACCAGTCGCGTGGCCAGGTGCTTGAGCTGCGCCAGCTCGACCTCGAGCTTGCCCTCGTGCGAACGCGCGCGCTGCGCGAAGATATCCAGGATCAGCCCGGTGCGGTCGACCACGCGCACGCCCAGATACTGCTCGAGATTGCGCTCCTGCACCGGGCTCAGCGTGTGGTCCACCAGCACCAGGTCGGCGTCCAGCGCGGCGATCAGATCCTTGAGTTCATCGGCCTTGCCGCTGCCGATATAGAAGCGTGGATGCGGCGCAACCACGCGTGCCGGCACGCACGCCAGGACTTCGGCGCCGGCCGAGCGGGCCAGGTCCTCGAACTCGCGCGCACCGGCCTCGGCATCGAGGCCCTGCCGCGCATACGGCAGCACCAGCAGCGCGCGCTCGCCTTTCCGGCCGCGTTCGAACAGCGTCTTCAGATCTTTTCGTCCGGGCTGTCGGGCACGGCCTCGGCCGCATCCTCACCGCCGACGCGTACCGCGCGGGCCGGCACCACGGTGGAGATGGCGTGCTTGTAGACCATCTGGCTGACCTGGTTGCGCAGCAGCACCACGAACTGGTCGAACGATTCGATGGTGCCCTGCAGCTTGATGCCGTTGACCAGATACACCGAGACGGGGATGCGCTCGCGGCGCAGCGCGTTGAGAAACGGGTCCTGCAGCGATTGTCCTTTCGACATGGTTGGAATCCTCGCTTGCGGGCCGGCCAAAGAACGCGTCGCAACGGCGGCGGTCCCGGCCCAACGACGCGCAGTTTAGCGCAAGCCCGTCGCCGTGCCGTGATCGCCGACCGCCAGAAATGCCTGCAGCAGCGCCTGCGCGCGCGGCTGCAGATCGGGTGCGAAGGGATCCAGCCGCTGCAGGCCGCGCTCACCGCGCAGCCAGGTCAGCTGGCGCTTGGCCAACTGGCGGCTGGCGTGGATCGCCTGCAGGCGGAAGGCGGCGAAGTCGGTCGCACCTTCGAGATGCGCCCATGCCTGGCGGTAGCCCACCGCGCGCAGTGCCGGCAATCCGGGGTGCAGATCGCCACGCGCGCGCAGGGCGCGCACCTCGTCCAGGAATCCGGCCGCGAGCATGGCGTCGAAGCGTTCGCCGATGCGCCGGCGCAGGTGTTCGCGATCCAGCGGCAGCAGCGCCAGCTTGAGCACGCGCCAGGGCAGCGCCGCCGGCCTGCGCGCCTGTTGCCGGCTGAGCGACTGTCCGGTCAGTTCGATCACCTCCAGCGCGCGCTGGACGCGTTGCGCATCGCCGGGCCGGATGCGCCGTGCCGCCGTCGCATCCACGGCCGCCAGCCGCGCGTGCAGCGCCGGCCAGCCGTGCACGGCGGCCGCGGCCGCGAGGCGCGCGCGCAGCGCCGGATCGGCTCCCGGCAGCGGCGAGAGGCCCTGCTCCAGCGCGCGGAAGTAAAGCCCGGTGCCGCCCACCAGCAACGGCACGCAGCCCGCCGCGCGCGCGGCGTCCATAGCGGCGAGGGCGTCGGCGCGGAACTCGGCGGCCGAGTAGCTCTGCGCGGGATCGCGCAGGTCCAGCAATGCGTGCGGATGGCGTGCGCGCGCGACGGCGTCGGGTTTGGCGCTGCCGATCTCCAGTCCACGGTAGACCTGCGCCGAATCCACGCTGATCAGCGCCAGCGGGAAACGCTCGGCCAGCGCGCAGGCCAGCGCGGTCTTGCCGCTGCCGGTGGGGCCCATCAGGAACACCGCCGGCGGCAGGGCCGCCGCATCCGCTGCCGCCATGCCGCTCACGGCCAGTGCTCGGGAATGTGTTCGGCCAGTTCGGGCAGATGCGGCGCCCAGGCGCGCCAGCCCCCGATCGCCTCGCGGTGCACGCGCTGCCGCGCCTGCCACACGCTGGCGGTGCGGATGGCTCCGTCACCGTCGCCCGCCTGCGCGGCGGGCGCCAGGTCGAGGAAGGCGCGCAGTTCCTCCAGCACGGTATCGGTATCGCTCACCAGACGCTCGTACTCGAGCGTAAGGAACGGTACCGGAAGTGTGGCGCGCCAGTGCGCCATCAGCCGGGCCTCGCCGCGCGCGAAGGCGGCGATGTCGGCGAACGCGCAGGCATAGTCGTTGTCCGCGTGCGCGAACATCTGCCGATAGAGCGACAGCGCGGTGTCGCGCGCGCCGCGCCGGCAATGGATGACGCGCAACCCCGGTAGCAGTGCCGCGGCCATGCCCAGCTGGCGGAAGTTGAGCGGATTCTTGTCCACGATCACCTGCGCCGGCCCGTCGTCGCGGCGCATCTGCGCGGCGTACAGCGCCGCGGACTCGGCCAGCAGTGCCGGCCGCCGGCCGCCGGTCTCCACGTGCAGCGCCATCTGCGCCAGCCAGTTCAGCTCGCCGCGGTTGCGCACCAGCGGATGACGCGCCAACAGCCGCGCGGCCAGCGTGGTGCCGGTGCGCGGCAGCCCGACGATGAGCACCGGCGTGAACGGCAGCCGCTGCGCGACCGGCGGCGGCGGCGGCTGGTCGATCTGCCGCTGCACGTAGGCCGCAAAGCCCTGCGCCGACCATTGCCGCTGCAGCGCCAGTGCGGCGTTGGCGGCGCGCAGCGGCGGTACCGCCTCGTCCAGCGCGCCGAGGTCGGCCAGCACTTTCGACCAGGCGAAACGCGCGGCGATGCCGGCCTCGCTGTCGCCGGGCAGCTCGCGCGCGGCCTGCGCAATCAGCCGCGCGTCCGGCTCGTCGCGCGCGCCGAACACGTGTGCGGCCGCCAGGCGCAGCCAGCCCGAGGCGAAGCGCGGCTGCGCCGACAGCGCCCGGCGCAGATGCACGCGCGCCTGCTCGAAGCGGCCCAGTTCCAGCGCCAGCTCACCCGCGGCCGCGTGCAGCTCGCCATCGTCGGGAGCCTGCATCAGCGCGCGCTGGGTCAGCTCCAGGGCCGGGTGCGCGGCGTCGCATTCGCGCAGGAACGCCAGCGTCTGCCGCAGCACCTGCGGACCGGGCAGCGCCGGCAGCGCGTCCAGCGCCAGCCGCGCCGCTGCCGCCAGCCGCCCCTCGCCGCGCAGCAGATGCGCCAGCGAGGCCACCGCACCGGCGTGCTGCGGCTGCATCGCCAGCACCGCGCGCAGCTCGCGTTCCGCAGCCTGGCGCTCGCCGATCATGCGCAGTGCATTGGCCAGGTGATAGCGCAGCTCCAGCAGATCGGGATGGCGCGCGAGGCCCTCTTCGGCCAGCGCCACCGCGGCACCGGGCGCACCCTGCTGCAGCAGTCCCTGCGCCAGCGCCAGCCAGTCGCCCGGCTGCGGCAGGTCCGCGCGCAGGCTTTGCAGCAGCGCGGCATAGGCGGTGCCCGCGCCGCGCCGCTGCGCGTCGCTGCGGAACGCGGCCAGCAGGGCGGCAGGATCGTTCATGCGTCGCGCCGCGCGTGTTCCACCACGCGCCAGAGGTAGAACCCGGCCAGGCTGCGGTAGGGCGCCCAGCAGGCGCCGCGGGCCGCCAGCGCACGCGGCGTCGGTGCCGCCGCCAGCCCGTCCACCAGCGCAGCGCCCTGACGCACGCCCAGATCGTCCACCGGCAGCACGTCGGGCCGGCCCAGACGGAACATCAGCAGCATCTCCACCGTCCAGCGGCCGATACCGCGCACCTGCGTCAGCGCCGCGATGATCGCCGCATCGTCCAGATGTTCGAGCTGGCGCGCCGAGGGAATCCCGCCGCGCAGGGCGCGCGCGGACAGATCGCGCAGCGCCGCCTGTTTTCCGACAGAGACGCCGGCCGCGCGCAGCGCCGCGGCATCGAGGGCCTGCAGGCCAGCGGCAGTGAGGCGGCCGCGTGGCATCAGCGCGGCGACGCGCGCGGTAATGGTGGCCGCGGCCCTGCCGGAAAGCTGCTGGTGCAGGATCGAGCGCGCCAGCGCATCGACCGTCTCGAAACGCAGGTCGAACGCCAGCTGCAGCGGCCCGATGCGGCGCATCCAGCGCGCCAGCCGCGCATCGCTGCGGCGCAGGTGCGCGTGCGCGGCATCCAGATCGAATCCGCGCGCGATACGCGATGTCATGGCGTGCTCCCCGCGCCGGCCACGGCGCGCCGCATTGTCGCCGCGCCACCGCGGACGCTCAACCGCGAGCGCGCGCGGCCGCCAGCGCCAGCGCCACCCATCCGGCCGCCAGCGCGATGCCGCCGAGGGGTGTGACCAGGCCCACCGCGCGCGGCGCTCCCAGCGCCAGTGCGTACAGGCTGCCGCAGAACAGCAGCATGCCGGCCGCGAAGGCATCGCGCGCCATCCGCCGCAGCGATGCACCCCGCGGCAGCCCCAGCAGCGCGGCCGCCAGTGCCAGCGTGTGCCAGAACTGGTACTGCACGGCGGTGTGCCAGACCCCCAGCATGCCCGCGTCCAGGCGGCCGGCCAGCAGATGCGCGCCGGCCGCTCCCAGCAGCACCGCGCTGGCACCGTATCCGCCCAGCAGCAGCGCCTCGCCGCGGCCGACACGCGCACTGCTCACGGCCTCGCGCCCCGCGATCCGGGGGCGGAGGACGACCCCGCGCCCGGATACAGCGCGCCGTGCAGCAGCGACCAGACACCCGGCATCAATCGCCAGGTGTGCGCCTGCACACGCTCGGCGGTGCGCGCCAGGCCCGCCGCGGCATCTGCCGGCAGCCCGCCGGCCGGGGCCTGGATCGTCAGGTTGCCCAGTGCCTGCCCCTGCGCGCTGCGCCAGACATGCAAGGTCAGCAGACTGCCGTCGCTGAGCAGCGCGCGCAGCCGCAGCGCCTGCGCCGGCGCCGGTTCGGGTGCATGCACGCCGTCGTAGTCGAAACCCTCGAAGAGATCCAGCAGCAGACGGCCCGTCGCCAGCGGCTGGGCCAGGCCGCGCGGCCGCATCGGCACGTGCAGCGCGCCGTCCAGACCGCGATCGACCAGGAAACGCGCACCGCCCGGTCCCAGCAGATCGACCTGCAGCACGGCTCCGGCCGGCAGCGCCAGCAGCGGGTGATGCATCCAGTCCACCGCACGCCGCGGCGGGGTAAGGTCGCCGCCGGCCAGCAGCGCCTGCGGCCGGCCGGACAGGCGCACGAACGTGCCGTCCTCGCGCGCGTCGTAGCGGCCGATCAACAGCGCCGGAATGCCGGGAACCCCCGTGAGCCACAGCAGGATTCCAGCACCGCGCGCACCGGGCGCGGCGACGTCCAGCTCGGCATAGCGGGCCGCGTCACGGGTCTTGGCCTGCACGATGCGCGCACGCGCCAGGCGCCGCAGCCACGACTGCACCAGCGCACCGTCGGCCGCCATCGGCGGCGACTGGATGTGCCAGAGCCCGCCGCGACGTGCCAGCACCAGCGGTGGCGCACCGGGTGCATCGAGCCGGATGCCGCCGACCTGCGGCAGCCTCGCCTGCAGCCCCGGCAGCAGCAGCCGGCCTTCCGGCAGCGCGGCCGGTGCGCGCGTTCCGCCGCCCGGCACCACGGCGTCCAGCAGTACAGCCAGCGCCGCCGCCAGCAGCCACACCAGTACCGCGCGCGCGCTCATGGCAGCGCATCCGCACGGCTGCCGCGCACGCGGCGCCAGACGGCCAACAGCAGCGCGAGCGCGGCCAGCAGCGCCGGCACGGCGACGCTGTCGAGCAGCTGGATGCGCCACTCCAGCCGGCGCACGCGCGCCTCGGCGCGGCTGTCGATCTCGCGCAGTTCGTCGCGGATCACCTGCCGGCGCTGGCGTGCGCGCCGGTACTGCGCGGCCTCCAGCGCGGCATCGGCACCGGGGCGCAGCTGCGCCTGCTCGATCTCCAGCATGCGCTGGCCGAGGGCATCCAGTTGCTGCTGCAGGGCCAGCTTGCGCGCGCGGTCGGCCTGCTCGGCTTCGGCGCGCAGGGCGTCCAGACGCGTCAGCGGCCGCGCCGCGACCGCGCGGCCGCGGATCGAGATCAGGGCGCCGGATCCGCTGAGGTTGTCGACGATGTTCAGCAGGAAATCGGCGTTGTTGGCGAACGGGCGGGTCAGCGTCCTGCCGAAGAACGGCAGCCGCTGCACCCACAGCCGGTCCTCCAGCAGATCGGTATCGGCCACCAGCACGATGTCGGCCGGTCGCGCCCCGGGCATCAGCGCCCCGGTGATGCGCGCGGCCAGCACGTGGCGGGTCGACGCCGGTTGCAGGTCCGCCAGCAGCTGCTGGGGATCGGCGGTCGCCAGCACGCGCCTCACGCTGACGGTGCCGGCGTCGCCGCTGGACTGCAGCAACGGCACCAGCCGCAGCGGCGCCTGTTCGGTCTGCTCGAAACTGCCGATGGTCGAGACATTGATGCTGCGCAGTCCGGCGGTGATCACATCATCGCGGTTGAGTTCCGCGCGGCCCAGGCCCAGCAGCAGCGGATCGGGCGCCGGCGCGGCGCCCGGCTGCGCCGCCACGCTGCGCGCCAGGCTGGGATCGAGCAGCACGCGGTCGGGGTCGAAACCTACGCCCCATTGCGCGAACAGCGGCGCGAGTGCATGCCAGCTGGCCTGGGCGCTGGCCACGGCGGCCACGGGTGGCAGCGCTTCGGGATCCGGGTCGATGAACAGCGCCAGATGTCCGCCGTGCGCGAGAAATCCGCGGATCGCCGCCACCGCCGCCGGCGCCAGCGTATCCGGCTGCACCAGCAGCAGCACGCGCAGGCCGGCGGGCACCGCGCGCAGGGTACGGCCGTCGAGCACCTGTACGCGAAACAGCTGGCCCAGTTGCCGGAATGCCGTCCACGGCGGCAGCCCCGGCCCGGTGTCGCTGGCCGGCGTGCCCATCACCGGCAGGCCGGTGATCAGGCCCACGCGCGGACGCCGCGCCTCGGTCAGGGCGTGGATCATGCGCGCCACGTCGTACTCGAGAAAGGCGGCCTTGTCCGGCTGCAGGAAAGGAATGGTATCCAGGCCGGTCGTGGCGTTGCTGCCGACCAGCCCGAAGATCACGCGCTGGCCCTCCGGGCCGACCGGCAGGGCGCTCAGTCCCGCCGCCAGCGCGCGCGCCTCGGCCTGCGAGTACGGCCGCGGATCGACCATCTGCACGCGCACGCGTCCGTGCGAGACCTGCGCGATTTCCCCCAGCAGCAGGCGCACGCGCTGCGCATAGGCGCGCAACTGCGGCAGCCCGCGCGCCGCGGCGGCGGAGAAATACAGCGTCAGTTGCACCGGCTCGCGCGGCGAGCGCGCAATGTCGACCGTGCCCGGCGCCAGCGTGTAGATGTGGCCTGCGGTGAGATCGAGCTGGCGGCCGGCCAGCAGGCGCATGGCCAGCTGCGTCAGCGACACGTACAGCACCGCCAGCGCCAGCAGCGCCAGCAGCAGGCGCAGCCCGCGCAGGTATGCGCTCACGGTGCGCCCGCCTGCCGGCGCAGTAGCAGCAGCGAGGCCATCAGCCAGGCGGCGATGGTCAGCAGGAAAAACGCCAGATCGGGGAAGTCGAGCACGCCGCGCTGGATCGCCTGGAAATGCACCAGCATGCTGAAGCGCGCTACCGCAGGCGGCAGCGCCGCCGGCAGCGCCGCCGCCAGCGCGCGCTGCACCTGCGGGGTGCCGGGCAGCAGGTACAGCAGCCCCAGCGCCAGTGCCAGCACGTAGGCCACCGGCGCACTGCGCGTCGACAGCGAGGCGCAAGTGGCCACGGCCAGCAGCGCCGCACCCAGCAGCAGACTGCCCAGATAGGCGGCCAGGATGGCGCCGTTGTCCGGATGGCCCAGCGCGTTCACCGTCAGCCACAGCGGGAAAGTCAGCGCCAGTGCCAGCGCCACATACAGCAGCGCCGCCAGGTACTTGCCCAGCAACGCCGCCAGCGGCGTCACCGGCAGCGCCAGCAGCAGTTCGAGCGTTCCCGCCTGGCGCTCCTCGGCCCACTGCCGCATGCCGGCGGCGGGCACCAGCACCAGCAGCAGCCAGGGCACGAAGTCGAAGAATGCGGTCAGATCGGCCTGTCCGCGTGCGAAGAAATCGCCCAGCACGAAGGTACACAGACCCGCCAGCAGCACGAACACGACCAGGAACATCCACGCCAGCGGCGTCACCAGACCGGCATACAGCTCGCGCAGCAGCACTGCCCGCAGGCCGCTCACGGCGCGTCCTCTCCGCCCGGTGCCGCGGTAAGGCTGCGGAACACGTCCTCGATGCGCCCGCCTTCCAGTTCGAGCGCACGCGGCAGTACGTGATAGCTGGCCAGCAGCGCCTGCACGCGCGGCAGCAATTCGCGCCCCGGCTTGGGCAGCACGGTGATGCGTCCGCTGACCCCGTCGGTCTCCACCGTGTCGACCTCGGGCAGGAGGCCCAGCGCGGCGCGCACGGGGCCGGCCGCGGGAGCCTGGAAACTCACTGCGCCGCGATAACGCGAACGCGCGGCCAGACCGGCCGGCGTGTCCTCGGCCACCAGCCGGCCGTACGCGAGGATGGCCACGCGGTCGCACAGACGCGGTACCTCCTCGAGCTGCTGCGTGCAGACCAGGATGGCGCGGTCGCGCGCCAGACGCCGCAGCAGCGCACGCACGCCGGCCTGCTGGCCGGCGTCCAGACCATCGCCGGGCTCATCCAGGATCAGTGCCGGCGGATCGTGCAGCACCGCCTGCGCCAGCGCCACGCGGCGGCGCTGCCCCTTGGAAAGGGTCGCCACGGTGCGAGCCAGCAGGGGTTCGAGTTCCAGTGCGTGCACGAGCTCCTGCAGACGCTGCTCGAGCACGGCGCGGCGCAGTCCGCGCGCGCGCGCCACGAACAGCAGGAACGCCAATACGCTCATCTCGCCGTACAGCGGTGCGCCTTCGGGCAGGTAGCCCAGCGCGCAGCGCGCTGCCTGCGGCCGGCGCTGCACGTCGTGGCCGCCGATGCGGGCGAAGCCGGCATCCGGCGCCAGCAGCCCGGCCAGCATGCGCACACTGGTGGTTTTGCCGGCGCCGTTGGGGCCCAGCAGGCCGACGATCTCGCCGGGCCGCACGCACAGATCGAGCTGCGTCACCGCGCGACGCCGACCGAAACTGCGGGTCAGGCCCTGGGCTTCGATCATGGCCGCCCGCTCCGGTCACCGGTGCCGCGCCGGCCTGCGGTGGACGGCTGACGCGACGCGGACATCGGCGGGGGCAAGGAACGCGGGGCGGGCTCAGCCCGCCGTGGCGGCCGTGGCGGGTGCGGCGACGCTGGCGGCGGGTGCGGTCGAGGCGGCGGCGCCGACCGAGGCGGAAGCGCTGATGGTGGCGGCGGCGGCGGGCGCGGCACTGGTGGCGCCGGCCGGCTGCGTGCCCTGTCCGGGAACCGCATCCGGCGCCCAACTCAGCGGCAGGTAGACCTTGTAGCTGCCCTCGCCGGTGTTGGGGTCGACGTCCTGTACCACCACGTCGTACATGCGGTGGGCGTTGGGATCGAAACCGTACCCGTGGGTCTGCGCGTAAGCCTCCAGGTTCAGGCGCATCAGCGGCAAGCTGGCCGGACTGGCCTGCAGATCGGCCTCCAGCGCCTTGCCGCCGAATGCCATGCGCGCCATGACGTTGCCGTCGACCACCAGCGTGCCGTCCTTCTCCCAACTGCCTGGCGCCGGCGCCGTGCCCTGCGTCTGCGCAGTCGGCGTGCCGGGCCGGGTCAGGTCGTAACTCTGCTTGGCCAAGGCAAGCGTGGAAGTGTCGATCGGCACCGCCACGTCGAAGGCGTAGTTCTGGCTGCCGTAGTCGGTGGTGATGGTGATGCGCGGGCCGGCGGCCTTCACGCCCAGTTTCTTCATCGCCGCGTCGATCTCGGTTAGGGCCTTCTGGGTCGCCGTGGAGACATCCTCCAGCGTGCGCTTGGCCCGGGTCGAGACGAACAGGATCGGCTCGCGCCGGGTCTGCACGATGGCCGGCGTCAGCGGGTTGTAGTCGACGTTGGGGATCGAGGCCAGCACGTTCTGCAGGTTGGACAGCGTGTACTGCACGAAGGCCGCCGGATCACCGTGGATGTACAGCTGCGAGTAGCGGTCGAGCAGGTTCCAGCCGTAGTCGACCTTGTAGCGCATGGTCACGCGTACCAGGCGTCCGCTGCTGCCGGCGCGCTCCAGCTCGATCACGAAACGCTTGTTGTGACCCACCCACGGATTCTTCAGCGTCCACTCGATCTCGGCGCTGCCCTGGGTGGAAACCTCGGTGGGCCTGGGCTGGTCCCTGGTGATGGTCAGCGTGCCCCACTGCACTTTCGGATTGCTGCTCTTCCAGCTCACTGCGGCGCCATCGCCATAGGCGGAACCCGAATAGACGAACCGCGTGTTGGGATCGTAGGCGCGCAGCACGCCGTAATCGGGAAAGCGGCGGAAATTGCTGAGGATGTCGTAGACCTGCCGCAAGTCGTGGCTGACTTCCACGCTGCGCGAGGTCGAGCTGTGATCGGGCATCAGCACGCCGATCACGACAAACAGGATCGCCACCATGATCAGGGCGACGATGAATTCGAGAACACGCATCATTCGGACAGTCTCCGCAGCCATCGGGGCCGGCGCGGGGGCACCGGCAGGTCGCACCAGCGGCGGGCGCCTGACCCGCGGCTGAAGGGCGGATGGTAACGGCTCGTTCCGGCCGGCGCCATCCGCGCCGCAGCGCGCCACGCCGGCGCGTGCGGGCAGCGCGCGGGATCAGACGATGCCCAGCTCCAGCGCCTTGAGCACGGCGCGGGTGCGGTCGCGCACGCCCAGCTTGGAGAGGATGTTGGAGACGTGGTTCTTCACCGTGCCCTCGGCCACCGCCAGCGAGTTGGCGATTTCCTTGTTGCTGAAGCCGCCGGCCATCAGGCGCAGGATCTCGGTTTCGCGCTCGGTCAGCGGATCGGGCTGCTCGAGGCTGCGGAAGGGCGTGCCGACGCGCTCGATGCCGGCCTTCAGCCGCTGGGTGACCGCCGGGGACACCAGCGACCCGCCGGCCGCCACCGTGTGCACCGCTTCCACCAGCTGTTCCAGCGAGACGTCCTTGAGCAGATAGCCGCGCGCGCCTGCCTTCAGCCCGGCCAGCACCAGCTGGTCGTCGTCGAAGGTGGTGAGGATCACCGTGGGCGGCACCGGGCCTTTGGCCGCCAGCGCCTGCAGCACCTCGATGCCGTTCATGCCGGGCATGCGCATGTCCAGCAGGACGACGTCGGGCCGCAACCGCGGAATGGCCTCGACCGCCTCCTTGCCGTCCGCGCACTCGGCCACCACGCGGATATCCTCGGCCAGTTCCAGCAGCGAGCGGATGCCCTGGCGCACCAGGTTCTGGTCATCCACCAGGCAGACGTTGATCATGCGCTTTTCTCCATCGGCAGCCAGGCCGACAGCGTGAAGCCGCGGCCCGGTGCGGCGCTGAAGCTTAGCCGACCGCCCACCGCCGCCAGCCGTTCGCGCATGCCGTTCAGGCCGTTGCCCGGCCGGATGGTAACCGCACCGCGGCCGTCGTCGCGCGCATCCAGCTTGAGCTCGCCGCTGCCGGTGCGCGTGAAGCGCAACCAGAGGTTGCGCGCGCCGGCATGCCGCGTGGTGTTGGTGAGGATTTCCTGCACCGTGCGCAGCATCACCTGCGCGCGCTGCGGATTGTCGACGCTGAATGCCGGCGGCAGCTCCAGGTGCACGGCCAGCGTCGGCACGCCCTCGATTAGGTCCCGCAGCGCCTGGCTGAGATCCAGTGCCTCGCCCTGGCGCAGCTCGCTGACCACTTCGCGCACGTCGGCCAGCAGCTGCTTGGCGATGGCCTGCGCCTGGCGCACCGACTCCACGGCATCCGGCTGCACGCGGTGGCTGGCCACCTCCAGGTTCAGCGTCAGCGCGGTGAGGTGATGGCCGACCAGATCGTGCAGCTCGCGCGCGATGCGCATGCGCTCGCCGATGCGGCTGGATTCGGCCAGCAGTGCACGGGTGGCGCGCAGTTCGCTGTTGAGCCGGCGCTGCTCCTCGCGCGCCTCGTCCTGCTGGCGCGCCACCATGGAGGTGACGAACATCAGCGCGGCGAACCCGAGGTACAGCGCCGCCTGCAGCGTGGCCGTACCCCAGCCGAAACCGGGAAAGCCGCGGAACAGCGGAATCAGCGCCAGGTTCTGCAGCAGCAGCCAGGCCACGCCCACCGACAGCGGCAGCGTCCACGGCAGCGTCACCGCGACCACCACCAGCAGCAGCGCCGACAGCCCGCTGTGGCTGAACCAGCCGACCCCGATCGCGGTGGCGGTCAGCACGACCAGGCCGAGGATCTTCAGCGCCGGATGCCGGCGCGAACCCAGCCGGCGCGTCAGCAACGCGTACACCACGCCGAACAGCACGTAGCTGAGCAGCAACAGCAGCAGTCCGGCGTGCGGATCGCTGAAGCCGCTGACGCGCTCCAGCGTCCAGTCCACGCGCAGCAGCGGGATGCCGGTGCACAGATAGGTGAACAGGCCGGCGTAGCGCAGCAGCCGGGTATGGTCGATGCTGGACCCGCGCATGCCGGCCATCATGCACGCGCCGTCCGCGCGCGCAAGCACAGCCGTCTTGGCGTCGCGCCGGCCCATGCGATAATCGCGGCCGCGGGCGCCCCGCCCCTCCGGAGACCGGCATGAGCCTGGCCCTGCGCGACGCGCGCGAAGACGACCTCGACGCCGTTCTGGCCATCAACAACAGCGCCGGCACCGGCATCCTGCCGCTGGACGCCGCACGCCTGCGCCGGCTGTACGAGGAAGCCGACTACTTCCGCGTCGCCGAGCTGGAGGGCCGCACCGCCGGATTCCTGCTGGCCTTCCGCGAACATGCCCGCCACGACAGCCCCAATTTCCGCTGGTTCGCCGAGCGTCACCCGTCCTTCGTCTACATCGACCGCGTGGTGATCGCCGGCAACATGCGCGGGCGCGGCCTGGGCCGCGTGTTCTATTCCGACGTGCACAGCTTCGCCGAGGTGCGCGTGCCGCTGCTGGCCTGCGAGGTATTCCTGGAGCCGCCCAACGACGCGGTCGTGCTGTTCCACGGTACCTACGGCTTCCGTGAACTGGGCCAGCAGGTGATGCCGGGCATCGGCCGCCGCGTCAGTCTGCTGGGCAAGGAACTGTGCAGCTTCCCGTTCGTGCGTGACACCTACCTTGCGCAGGGCGGTCTGCCCGACCTGCCCTGGCTGGGCGGACGCCGGCGGCCCACGCTGCCCGCCCGCTCGGCAACCATGGCGCGGGGCTGAGCCGTGGCGACCGCGGCCTCGCCTGCCGTACCCGTCTGCGACCTGCGCTTCGGCCAGGTCGGCATCGCCAATGTGCGCGTGCTGGCCGACGACGCGCCGGCGCTGTACGAGACACTGGCCGAACGCGTGCGCAAGGCGCCGCAGCTCTTCGCGCGCGCCGCGGTGGTGCTCGACCTGGGCCACCTGCCGCAGGATCTGCAACGCGACCGCGCAGCCGCACTGCTCGAAGCCGTGCGCGCGGCCGGCATGCTGCCGGTGGCGCTGGCGTACGGCAGCCGGCATACCGAAGATCTGGCGCAGTCATTGGGCCTGCCGCTGCTGGCCAAGTTCCGCGCCGCCTACGAGCCCGATGCCACGGGTGCGCCGACGGCCGCACCGGCTCCGTCCACGCCGGCCGCCGCCCCCGCTCCCGCCCCCGGCGTCGCCCTGCCGGCGCTGCACCACGCGCAGCCGGTGCGTTCCGGCCAGCAGCTCTACGCCGAAGGCCGCGACCTGGTGATCACCGCCAACGTCGCCGCCGGCGCCGAAGTCATCAGCGACGGCAGCATCCACGTGTACGGCAGCCTGCGCGGCCGCGCCCTGGCCGGCGCCGGCGGCAGCGAGCAGGCACGCATCTACTGCCGCAGCTTCCACGCCGAACTGGTGTCCATCGCCGGCCGCTATCGCACCTTCGAAGAGATTCCGGATGACCTCGCCGGCCGCGCCGTGCAATGCTGGCTGGAAGGGGAAAAACTCATGATCGCCCGGCTCGAGCGCTGAGCGCGGGCCACCCAGGAGAGCACGCCTTGACTGAAACCATCGTCGTCACCTCCGGCAAGGGAGGCGTGGGCAAGACCACCACCAGCGCCTCGCTGGCCACCGGCCTGGCCCAGCGCGGCAGGAAGGTCGCCGTCATCGATTTCGACGTGGGCCTGCGCAACCTCGACCTGATCATGGGCTGCGAGCGCCGCGTGGTGTACGACTTCGTCAACGTCATCCACCAGGAAGCCACGCTCAGGCAGGCCCTCATCCGCGACAAGCGCCACGAGACCCTGCATGTGCTGGCCGCTTCGCAGACGCGCGATAAGGAAGCGCTGACGCGGGACGGCGTGCAGCGCGTGCTGGAGGAACTGGCGGCCGAGGGCTTCGACTACATCGTCTGCGACTCCCCGGCCGGCATCGAGAAAGGCGCGTTCCTGGCCATGTATTTCGCCGACCGCGCGCTGGTGGTGGTGAACCCCGAGGTCTCCAGCGTGCGCGATTCCGACCGTATCCTCGGACTGCTGGCCAGCAAGACGCGCAAGGCGGAGTCCGGCGAGGGCGGCGTGCCCGCGCACCTGCTACTGACGCGCTACAACCCGGTGCGCGTCGAGGCCGGACAGATGCTGGGCATCAGGGACGTGGAAGAAGTGCTGGGACTGCCCGTGGTCGGCGTGATCCCGGAGCACGAAAGCGTGCTGATGGCCTCCAACCAGGGGGTTCCCGTGATCCTCGACGAAGGCTCGCAGGCCGGCCAGGCCTATGCGGACGCCATCGCGCGACTGCTGGGCGAGGAGCGGCCGCTGCGTTTTACCGAAGCACCCAGGAAAGGCCTGTTCAAGCGCATGTTCGGGAGCTGAGCATGGGCATCCTCGACTTCCTCAAATCGCGGCCGCGCAACACCGCCGTCATCGCCAAGGAGCGCCTGCGCATCATCGTGGCGCAGGAGCGCTCCTCGCGCGCCTCGCCCGACTACCTGCCGCTGCTGCGCACCGAACTGCTGGCGGTGATCCGCAAGTACGTGCACGTGGACCTGGAGGCCATCAACATCCAGGTCGAGCGCGACGGCGAACACGAGGTGCTGGAGCTCTCGGTGGCGCTGCCCGAGCACAAGCCGGGCCCCGGCACCTGAGCCGCGCCGCGGACCGGCCCGACATCGGGCCCCGCCCGCGCGCCGCGCTGCCGTCCCTGGCGTCCACCCGAGATGACGTGCACCCGTCCGATATCGCCCTGCCGGCGGCGCGTGCCCCCGCCCTGCGCCGTCATCTCGGACGCCGCGTGGCACCGGACCGGAAGCCGCGCGCGCCACGATCTCCGCTGGCGCGCTCCCGCCGCGACCCGCACTGCGGACGGCCCGGCCACCCGGCGACGGCATGCGCCTGCCCGATGCATAGCGCGGCGCCGCCGGACACGGCGGCCGGCCTGATCACACGCCCGCCGATGGTTGCCGCACACCGGCCCCTGTCCTCCGTCCTGCGCCTCGCCGATACCGGCTTCGCAGCCCCTCGCGCGCTGCTGGCCCGCTACGGCCTCGCCCTGGTCGAGATTGCGCCCGCATGCCCCATTCCCGGCAGCTACTGGGGCGAATGCGAGGCCGGCGTCATCGGCGGCACGGTGTACGCACGCGCCGACACCCCGCTGCATTCGCTGCTGCACGAGGCCTGCCACATGATCGTGCTGCCGCCGGCATGGCGCGCGCAGGTGCACACCGACGCCACCGACTCGATCGAGGAAGAGGACGCCACCTGCTACCTGCAGATCGTGCTGGCCGATGACCTGCCCGGCGTGGGCCGCGCACGCATGCAGGCCGACATGGACGCGTGGGGCTACAGCTTCCGCCTGGGCAACGCGCGCGCATGGTTCGAGCGTGACGCCGCCGAAGCGCGCGCGCTGCTGGTCGGACGCGGACTGCTGCCCGCGGGCGCCTGAGCGCAGCGCCGGCATACGGCCAGCGGCTAAACTCGAGGCTTTCCGAACACCCACGGCTATGGCTTTCGACCGCATTCCCGACATCCTCGAGGACATCCGCGCCGGCCGCATGGTGGTGATCCTCGATGACGAGGACCGCGAGAACGAGGGCGACCTGATCATGGCCGCGGAAAAGGTGCGGCCCGAGGACATCAACTTCATGGCGCGCGAGGCGCGCGGACTGATCTGCCTGGCGCTGACCGCACAGCGTTGCCGGCAGCTGGGCCTCAGGCCGATGGTCAGCGAGAACACTTCGCCGCACCACACCAACTTCACGGTATCCATCGAGGCCGCCGAAGGCGTCACCACCGGCATCTCGGCGTACGACCGCGCGCACACCGTGCGGACCGCGGTGCGCGCCGATGCGCGTCCGGAGCACCTCACCCAGCCCGGACACGTTTTCCCGCTGATGGCGCAGCCCGGCGGCGTGCTCACCCGTGCCGGCCACACCGAAGCCGCCAGCGACCTGGCTGGACTGGCGGGACTGGAGCCGGCCGGCGTGCTGGTCGAAATCCTCGACGAGGATGGCCGCATGGCGCGGCGGCCTGAGCTCGAGGGATTCGTGCGCCGGCATGGCCTGCGCATCGGCACCGTGGCCGACCTGATCCGCCACCGCCTGGAGACCGAGACCACCGTGCGGCGCGTGCACGAGTCGGCGGTCGAGACCGAGTTCGGCCCGTTCCGCCTGGTCGCCTACCGTGATCTGCTGCACCACTGCCTGCACTTCGCCCTGGTGCGCGGGCGCATCGACGATGGCGCGCCCGTACTCACCCGCGTGCACGTGCGCAACACGCTCTCCGACGTGCTGCACCTCAAGCGCGAGGATCTCGGCCTCACCGTCACCGCCGCGCTGCGGCGCATCGCCGAGGCCGGCCGCGGCGTGGTGGTGGTGCTGGCCGGCGACGACCATCTCGAGGCGCTGATCGATCGCCTGCAGACTCCCGCCGCACCCGCCGCCGTGCGCGGCGACCGGGACCGCCGCCGCCGGGAGTGGCGCCAGCTCGGCCAGGGCGCGCAGATCCTGGCCGATCTCGGCGCGCGCCGGCTGGACGTGCTGGGCACCCCGCGCCGGCTGGTGGGCCTGGCCGGCTTCGGCCTGGAAGTGGTGGCGCAGACGGAAGCCTGAGCGCGGCGGCATCGGGGTGCATCCCGGCGGCAAGCGGCCGCCCGCCGCGGGCGCGCGGATCGCGAACAGCGTGCCGCGGTGGCACGGACACGGGGTTTCTGTCAGCATCGCCCGGTTCCTCCGGCATGGAGCGCGCGATGAAAGCTTCGCTGCTGATGATGGTCGTGCTCGCGGGTGTCGCCGCCAGCGCCTGCGCGCAGGCGCTGGACAGCCTGCCGCTGCCGGCGGGTACTCGCGCCCTCCTGCACGGCGAGGATGCCGTTCTCCCCGCCGCTACCGCCAGCCGGCCGCAGGCCGATGCCGCGACCGCGCCGGCCGCGACCGCCACCCGCAACGCCGCAGCGGCGGCGCGTACGTCCCGGCCGGCGGCCCGCGCGCATCCCGCGGCGACGGCGGGCGGATCGACCAGCGACACCATGCCCGCGCCCGGCCCCGCCGACCGCGCGGCGGCGCAGCCGCTGCGCGTGCGGCCGGTGCTGAGCTGGCAGTCGCTGCTGCCGGGGTCGATCCAGTAGCGCACGTGCCCTCCGGCTGGTGGAGCGCCCTGCGCGGCCGCCTGCACGGCGGACGCGCCATCCCCGAAGACCTCTGGCAGCAGGCGCTGCATGCGGCACCGCTGGTGGCGGCGCTGGACGCCGCGCGGCTGGAGCGTCTGCGCGGACTGTGCGGCCGCTTCCTGGCGCACAAGCGCTTCAGCGCGGTGGCGGGCGCGACGCTGGATGACCTGCGCTGCCTGCTGATCGCACAGCAGGCCTGCCTGCCGGCGCTGCAATCCGGCTTCGCCGCACTGCGCGGCTGGCGCGAGGTGATCGTCTACCCGGGCGAGTTCCGCGTGCGCCGCCAGCACGAGGATGCCGACACCGGCGTGGTCAGCGAGGGCGACGAGGACCTGATCGGCGAAGCCTGGGAGCGCGGGCCGGTGGTGCTGTCCTGGGCCGATGTCGCGCAGGATCTGGCGCATCCGCACGAGGGCTTTAACGTGGTGGTGCACGAGATCGCGCACAAGCTCGACCGGCTCGATGGCGCCATGGACGGCGTGCCGGTGCTGCCGCCCGCGCTGCCGCGGCGACAGTGGATCGATACCTTCCAGCGCGCGTTCGATGCGCTGAAGCAGCAGGTGGATCGCGGCCGCCGTACCGCCATCGATCCCTACGCCGCGGAGAGCCCGGAGGAGTTCTTCGCGGTCGCCAGCGAACTGCACTTCTCGCAGCCGGCGCTGCTGGCGCGCCAGATGCCCGGCGTGGCCCGCCTGCTGGCCGCGCTGTACGGTCCGCCGCCGTGGCCGCAGGCCGGCGGCTGAGCCTCAGCGGATGGGCGGGAAGCGCAGCCGGAAGCGCGCGCCGCCCAGCGACTCGGAGCGGTCCACCGCGAACGTGGCGCGGTACGCGTTGACCAGATCGACCACGATGGCCAGACCGATGCCGTGTCCCTGCACGCGCTCGTCGCCGCGCACGCCACGCTGCAGCAGGTAGTCCACGCGATCGGCCGGTATGCCCGGACCGTCGTCCTCGACGCAGATCTCCAGTCCTTCGCGCAGCGCGCCGGCTTCGCCCAGCGGATGCACGCTCAACAGCACGCGCGTGCGCGCCCACTTGAAGGCGTTCTCCACCAGGTTGCCCAGGATCTCCAGCAGATCGCCCTCGGGGCCGTAGAAGCGCGCCTGCGCGTCGATATCGAACTCGCACAGCACCTGACGCGCGGCGTGGACCTTTTCGAGGCCCCGCACCAGCGATTCGGCATGCGGCGCCACCGCCACCGGCGCGGCGAAGGTCTGCCGGCCCTTGGCGGCGGAGCGCGAGAGCTGGTAGGCGACGATGCTGTCCATGCGCCGCACCTGCTCGAGCACGTCGTGCCCCAGCCGCGCGGATGCCTCGCCGGCCGACTCGAAGCGGGCGCGGATCACCGCCAGCGGCGTTTTCAGGCTATGCGCGAGATCAGCCAGCGTGTGCCGCTGGCGTTCGAGATTCTCGCGCTCGGTCTGGATGATGCTGTTGAAGCCGCGGATCAGCCCGGCGATTTCGACCGGATAGTCGTCGGAGAGCTGGCTGGCCGCGCCGCGCCGCACCGCCTGCAGCTCTTCGCGCACGCGCTGCAACGGCGACAGGCTCCAGCGCAGCAGCAGCTGCTGCATGGCCAGCAGTGCGGCACCCAGCCCCAGCAGCCAGGCCAGCAGCGTGCGCCGGTAGGCATGCACCTGGCGCTGGAAGGCGCGATCGGATTCGGCGATGTGCACCGTCAGCCGCAACGGCTGGCGGTGCGGCAGATCCCAGCGGATGCCTTCGCTGAGTACGAACACGTAACCGGCGCCGGCGGCCAGCAGCGGGCCACGGAAGTCCACCGTGCCGGGCGGCAGGTCGCCCTGGAAGGGCAGCACGCCACCGCGCAGCGAGCGCGAGCGCCACAGCACGCCGCGCGGATCGGTGATCAGCGCGTACAGCCCGGAGCCCGGGCGGTCGAAATCGGGCTGCGGCGGCGTGTCCGGGGGGATCAGCGTGCCGTCGCGGCGTACGTCGAAACCGGCGAGGTAGGCGTACAGATAGCTCTGCAGGCGCTCGCGCTCGGCCGTGCGCGTGCCTTCGTAATAGGCACGGTCGAGCGCGAAGCCGGTCACCCCCAGGAACGCCACCAGCGCCAGCAGCGAAGCCCAGGCCGAGCGGGCAAGCAGCGTGAGCGGCCGGGCCGGATCAGCCCTCATCGGCCTCGCTGCGCGGGATGGCGAAGCGGTAGCCGCGGCCGCGCACCGTCTCGATCGGCTTCAGCGTGCCGTCCGCATCCAGCTTGCGTCGCAGGCGGCCGATGAACACCTCGAGCACGTTGGAATCGCGGTCGAAGTCCTGCTGGTAGATGTGCTCGGTGAGGTCGGCCTTGGACACCAGCTCGCCGGCGTGCAGCATCAGGTACTCGAGCACCTTGTACTCGTAGCTGGTGAGGTCGGCCGGCCTGTCGTGCACGCTGACCGTCTGCGCGGTGGTGTCCAGCACCACCGGACCGCAACGCAGCACCGGCTTGGACCAGCCGCTGGCGCGGCGCACCAGCGCGTTGATGCGCGCCAGCAGCTCCTCGACGTGGAACGGCTTGACCATGTAGTCATCGGCGCCGTGCTTGAGCGCCTCCACCTTGTCCTGCCAGGAACTGCGCGCGGTCAGCACCAGAATGGGAAACCGCTGCCCGGCCTCGCGCAGCGCCTTCACCAGTTCCATGCCCGAGAGCTTGGGCAGGCCGAGGTCGATGATGGCGAGGTCGAACGGCACCTCGCGACCCTGGAACAGGCCGTCCTCGCCGTCGGCGGCCATGTCCACGGCATAGCCGTCACGCTTCAGGCGCGCCGCCAGCGTCTCGCGCAACGGCGCCTCGTCTTCCACCAGCAGGATGCGCATCAGCGTTTCTCCTTCAGTTCGGTCCGGATCTGCACCACCTTCACCACGCCCTTGGGCGTCAGCACCTTGATGCGATAGATCACCTCGCGCCGGCCGATGCGCATGCTGTCGGCCGACAGCACCTTGCCGCCGGTCTGCGCCTGCACCCTGGCCACCGCCTGGTCGAGGCTGATCTCGGGTTTCTCCGCGGCCAGCGCGGCACCCAGGAACAGCATCATCGCCAGCCCGGGCAGGGATCGATGGGGCTTCATCATGGCACGCTCGTTCAGCTTGTTCAGCTAGCTTGCCGCGTCCATGCGGCGGGCGGCGGAATCGCACCTGAATCGGCGCGATCCCCGCCCGGCCGCGCCGCCCGTCCGCACCACGGGCGCTCAGGCCGCCGGCCACTCCTCGACCTGCGCCAGCGCGCGTTCGATCAGCGCCCAGCCGACACCCGGATGCCGCGCGTCCTCGGTGAGCCGCCGGCGGAAGGCGCGCGCGCCAGGCCGACCGGCGTACAGGCCCAGCAGATGCCGGGTGATGCGCGGGAGCGGCGTGCCGCGCGCGCATTCGGCCTCGATGTAGGGCCTGAGCGCGCGCAGGGCTTCCGCGCGCGCGGGCGGCGCCGCACCGCGCAGCGCGGCATCGAGCGTGGCCAGCACATACGGGTCGTGGTAGGCGGCGCGGCCCAGCATCACGCCGTCGACGTGCGCAAGCTGGGCCAGACTGGTCCCGACGTCCGCCAGCCCGCCGTTGAGCACCACGGCGAGCTGCGGATGGCGCTGCTTCAGGCGGTACACGCGCGCGTAGTCCAGCGGCGGCACGCTGCGGTTCTCGTGCGGCGAGAGGCCCTGCAGCCACGCCTTGCGCGCATGCACGATCAGCACGCCGAGGCCAGTGGCGCGCACCAGGCCGTCGACGAAGCGGTCGAGGTCGGCCTCGCTGTCCTGCCCATCCACACCGATACGGCACTTCACCGTCACCGGCACGGCGACGGCGTCCTGCATGGCGCGCACGCACGCGGCCACCAGCTGCGGCTCCAGCATCAGGCAGGCACCGAACCGCCCGGCCTGCACGCGCTCGGACGGGCAGCCGACGTTGAGGTTGATTTCGTCGTAACCGTGTGCCGCGCCGATGCGTGCGGCGGCGGCCAGCGCGGCCGGTTCGCTGCCGCCGAGCTGCAGCGCGGTGGGCCGTTCGCCCGGCGCCTGCCACAACAGGTGCGCAACATCGCCATGCAGCAGCGCCTGCGCGTGCAGCATCTCGGTGTACAGCCGCGCCGAAGGCGCCAGTACGCGGTGGAAGGCGCGGCAGTGACGGTCGGTCCAATCCATCATCGGCGCCACGCACAGGCGCCAGGGAGCGGGGGCAGCGGACACGGGCATGGGACAGGCGGCCTGCATGCGCGCATTGTCCGCGATCGCCGCGGCGGGCACAGCTTGGCGCTTGGCGCGGCCATGGCCCGCAGGCTAGCCTGCGCGCTTTGCCCAGACCTCCATGAGCGCCGTGCCCCGCATCGCCTTGGTCAGCACCCGCGACGCCCTGCAGCGGGACGACGACCTGGTTCCGCTGGAAGCGGCGCTGCGCGCGGCCGGCGCGGCACCCGCCGTCGTCTGCTGGGACGATGCCGCCGTGGACTGGGGCGGCTTCGACACCGTGCTGATCCGCTCGACCTGGGACTACACCTGGCGCCTGCCCGATTTCATGGACTGGGCCGCGCGGGTGGCCGCACGCACGCGCCTGTTCAACCCGCTGCCGCTGCTGCGCTGGAACGCCGACAAGCGCTATCTGCGCGATCTGGCCGGTCACGGCATCGCCACCGTGCCCACGCAGCCCGTCGCGCCCGGCGAGGACGCCGCGGCGGCGCTGGACGCGGCGCGACGGCACTGGCCGCGACAGGAACTCGTGATCAAGCCCAGCATCGGCGCCGGCTCGCGCGGCGCGCGGCGCCTGCGCGCGGACGACCGCGACGGGCAGCAGGCACATCTGCACGACCTCATGGCCCAGGGCAGGCACGCGCTGATCCAGCCCTACCTGGGACGCGTCGACATCGAGGGCGAGAGCGCGCTGCTGTTCTTCGGCGGCCGCTTCAGTCACGCCATCCGCAAGGGCCCCCTGCTGCGCACCGGGGCGGCGCCCACGCGCGCGCTGTTCGCGCCCGAGCACATCCAGCCGCGCACGCCGGCCGCCGACGAACTGGCCCTGGCCGGGCGCATCCTCGATGCGCTGCCGCGGCTGCTGCTGGATGCGCCGCCCCCGCTCTACGCGCGCGTGGACCTGCTGCGCGATGCCGCCGGCACACCCTGCCTGATCGAGCTGGAGCTGATCGAGCCCTCGCTGTTCCTCGATTTCGCGCCCGGCGCGGCGCCGCGCCTGGTGGACGCGCTGCAGCGGGCGTGACACCGCGCCCGCGGCGGCGTGTGCGGCGCAGCAGGTAAACTTGCGTGCTGGCATGGCGGTGCGGCTGATCGCGGGCATCGCTCGTGCACGCCCGGCACAGGCACGGCCGGCACTGTACTGCCTGCGCGGCGCGCAGGCCCGCACATGAAGGACACAGCATGAAAATTCTGGTCGGCTACAAGCGCGTGGTGGATTACAACGTGCGCATCCAGGTCAAACCGGACGGCTCCGGCGTGGCCACCGAGGGCGTCAAGCTGTCGCCCAACCCGTTCGACGAGATCGCGCTGGAAGAGGCGCTGCGCCTGCGCGAGAAGGGCGTCGCCGCCGAGGTGGTGATCGTCGGCATCGGCCCTGCCGACCTCACCGCACACCTGCGCAACGGTCTGGCCATGGGCGCCAACCGCGCCATCCACGTCGCGACCGGCGATGCGGTGCAGCCGCTGACCGTCGCGCGCGTGCTGCTGAAGCTGGTGCAGAAGGAACAGCCCGGCCTGGTGATCCTGGGCAAGCAGGCCATCGACGACGACAGCAACCAGACCGGGCAGATGCTGGCCGCGCTGTGGGACCGCCCGCAGGCCACCTTCGCCAGCAGGCTCGACATCGAGGGCGGCACGGCGCGCGTGGTACGCGAGGTCGACGCCGGCCTGGAGACGCTCGAGATCGACCTGCCCGCTGTCGTCACCACCGACCTGCGGCTCAACGAGCCGCGCTTCATCAAGCTGCCGGACATCATGAAAGCCAAGAGCAAGCCCATCGAGACGCTGGAACTGGCGTCGCTGGACGTCGAGTCCGGCGATCACCTCAGGATCACGCACTACGCGCCGCCGCCCAGGCGCGGCCGGGGCGTGATGGTGAAGGACGTGGCCGAACTGGTGGCTGCACTGAAGAACAAGGGCCTGGTCTGAGCGAGGAGCCGAAGCCATGCACAAGATCCTGATCGTCGCCGAGCACCACGACGGCAAGCTCGACCCCGCCACCGCGCGCTGCGTGAGCTGCGCGCAGAAGATCGATGGCGAGATCACCCTCGCCGTGCTGGGCGACGCGCCCGCGGCGGTGGCCGCGCAGGCCGCCGCGCTGGCGGGCGTGACGCGCGTGCGGACCGTGGCACACCCCGTCCATGCGCACGCGCTGGCGGCGGCGTACGCGCCGCAGATCGCAGCCCTGGCCGCAGGCCACACGCACGTGCTGGCACCCTCCACTACCTTCGGCAAGGATCTGCTGCCGCGCGTGGCTGCGCTGCTGGGCGTGGCGCAGGTGAGCGACCTGATGCAGGTCGAGGACGCACGCCGCTTCGTGCGCCCGATCTACGCCGGCAACGCGCTGGTCACCGTCGAAGTGCCGCAAGAGCAGACCGTGGTGGCCACCGTGCGCACCGCCTCGTGGCCCGAGGCCGCGGCCACGGCGCAACCCGCGCCGATCGCGCCGCAAGCGCCGGATGTCGCCCCGCCCGCACACACGCGCTTCGTCGCGCTGGAATCCGGCAAGAGCGACCGCCCCGACCTGCAGAACGCCGGCCGCGTGGTTGCCGGAGGGCGCGCGCTGGGCTCCGCGGAAAACTTCCAGCTCCTCTACCGGCTGGCCGACAGGCTGGGCGCGGCGGTGGGCGCCTCGCGCGCGGCGGTGGACGCCGGCTACGTGCCCAGCGATCTGCAGGTAGGGCAGACCGGCAAGATCATCGCGCCGGCGCTGTACATCGCGGTGGGCATCTCCGGCGCCATCCAGCACCTCACCGGCATCAAGGATGCCGGCACCATCGTCGCCATCAACAAGGATGCCGAGGCGCCGATTTTCGAGGTGGCCGATTACGGCCTGGTCGGCGACCTGTTCAAGCTGGTGCCCGAACTGACGCAGGCGCTGGATTGATACGCCCGCGATGCAGACGCCCCGCCGGACGCGGGGCGTTTGGACCTGCCCGTGCTTGTGCGTAGCATGGCGCACAGCCCCGAGGATCCGCGCATGGACAAACCCGCCGCAGTGGACAGGCCCATCTGGGAACCCAGCCGCGAGCGCGCCGAAGCCTCCAACATGGCCCGTTTCCTGCGCTTCGCGCGCGAGCGCACCGGCAATCCCGATCTGGTGCGCTACGCGCCGCTGTGGGAATTTTCGGTCCGCGAACCGCAACGCTTCTGGCCGCTGCTGTGGGAGTTCTGCGGCGTGCGCGCGAGCGGCGAGCTGGAGCCGGTGATCGAAAACCCGCAGGCTATGCCGGGCGCGCGTTTCTTCCCCAACGCCAGGCTCAACTTCGCGGAGAACCTGCTGCGCTACCGCGATGCGCATCCGGCGCTGGTGTTCCGCAACGAGTGGGGCCATGCGCGCGAGTTTTCCTATGCCGAGCTGGCGGCGCAGGTGGGCCGCTTCGCACAGGCGCTGCAGGCCGCCGGCGTGGGCGTGGGCGACCGCGTGGCGGGGCTGATGCCCAATCTGCCCGAGACCGTCATCGCCATGCTGGCGGCCTCCAGCCTGGGCGCCGCCTGGTCGTCCACGTCGCCGGATTTCGGCGTGCCCGGCATCGTCGACCGCTTCGGCCAGATCGCGCCCAAGGTGCTGGTGGGCGTGGACGCCTACCCGTACGGCGGCAGGACCCACGACGTGCGGGACAAGCTGCGCGGCGTGCTCTCGGCCATCCCGGCCATCCGCCGTTGCGTGGTGCTGGACTACAGCGGCGGCAAGGCCGCCCTGGATGGCCTGCGCGACAGCATCGGCTGGGACGATTTCATCGCCGGTCGCGGCGAGGCGCCGGCGTTCACGCCGGTACCGTTCAACCATCCGCAGTACATCCTCTACTCCTCGGGCACCACCGGCGTGCCCAAGTGCATCGTGCACGGCGCCGGCGGCACGCTGCTGCAGCATCTCAAGGAGCTGGTGCTGCACACCGACCTCAAGCGCGAGGACCGCATCTTCTATTTCACCACCTGCGGCTGGATGATGTGGAACTGGCTGGTCAGTGGCCTCGCGGTGGGCGCCACGCTGGTGCTGTACGACGGCTCGCCGTTCCACCCCGACGGCAACGTGCTGTGGGATCTGGCCGACGAGGTCGGCATCAGCGTGTTCGGCACCAGCGCCAAGTGGATCGCGGCATGCGGGAAGGCCGGGGTGAGGCCGCGGCAGACGCACCGGCTGGACGCGCTGCGCACCATCCTCTCCACCGGCTCGCCGCTGGCGCCGGAGAGTTTCGACTACGTCTACCGCGACGTGAAGGAGCGGGTGCTGCTGGCGTCGATCTCGGGCGGTACCGACATCGTCTCCTGCTTCGCCCTGGGCAATCCGCTGCTGCCGGTATACCGCGGCGAGCTGCAGTGCCGCGGCCTGGGCATGAACGTCGAGGCCTTCGACGAGAGCGGGCGGCCGGTGCGCGGACGTCCCGGCGAACTGGTGTGCCTGACGCCGTTTCCCTCGATGCCGGTGGGCTTCTGGAACGACGCCGACGGCGGCAGGTATCGCGCCGCGTATTTCGAGCGTTTCCCAGGGGTGTGGGCGCACGGTGATTTCATCGAGATCACCGCGCACGGCGGGCTGGTCATCCACGGCCGCTCCGACGCCACGCTCAATCCCGGCGGCGTGCGCATCGGCACCGCCGAGATCTATCGCCAGGTCGAGCAGGTCCCCGAGGTGCTGGAATCCATCGCCGTCGGCCAGCACTGGCAGGGGGACGAGCGCGTGGTGCTGTTCGTGCGCCTGCGCGAGGGGCTCGTGCTGGACGACGCGCTGCGCGCGCGCATCCGCGAGGTGATCCGCCGCAACACCACCCCGCGCCACGTGCCGGCACGCATCGAACAGGTGCCGGACATCCCGCGCACGCTCTCCGGCAAGATCACCGAGCTGGCGGTGCGCGAGACGATCCACGGCCGTCCGGTGAAGAACACCGATGCCCTGGCCAACCCGCAGGCGCTGGCGCACTTCGCCGCGCTGCGCGCCAGCCTCGAAGCGCATTGATGCGCACCATCCGCAGGCGCGTCCGCGCCATGTGTCCGCCATGAGTCCCGCCGCCAAGGCGCGCGCGCAAATCCACTTCTGCGTGTTCCTGTGGGGCTTCACCGCCATCCTCGGCAAGCTGATCACGCTGGCCGCGCTGCCGCTGGTGTGGTGGCGCATGCTGCTGGTCAGCG
>JAJYTR010000056.1 GCA_021792975.1 Pseudomonadota bacterium
GCGGATATGCGACTCCAGCACGAAGCGGTCGTGGTCGGTGGGCTCGTAGTCGATCTTGGCAAACCAGTTGTTCTCGCGGAACGGCAAGTTGGCGGGGCCGATCTGCGACTGCACGCTCGCAGGCAAATGGCTCACGTAGACCTGCGGCGCATCCGGAACCACAGTGGTCGGCGTGCTGAATTTCTTGCCTTCGTAGGCGATGAAGAAGTGCGCCTTGTTCTTGATGATGGGCCCGCCGAAGTCGAAGCCGTAGTCACGGTCCGTCGACGGCGTCTTGGGAGGCTTGGCGTTCTCGGCCGGCGTGGCCGCGCGCATGCCCGAACTGTTGAAGCTGTAGAACGCCTGCCCCTTGTACTGGTTGGTTCCCGACTTGGTGGCCGCCACGATGGCGGCGCTGGAGAGCATGCCGTACTCGGCTTCCTGGCTGTTGGTGATTACGCGGTACTCGCCGATGGCGAGCTGCGGGAACGGATTGCCCTGGCTGGAGTTCTGGCCGACGATGCCGCCCTGCAGCACCAGGTTCTTCTGGCTGACACCGTCGATGTACACGTTGATGGCGCTGTCGGCCTGGCCGCCCGCCTGCAGGCTGGTGTTGCCGTTGGCGGCACGGCTGAACACCATGCCCGGCACGGTGTCGGCGAACTGCAGGAAGTTGCGCGAGGCGGCAGGCATGTTCTCGATCTGGTGCAGCGAGACGTAGCTGCCCACCTGCGAGGTGTTGACGTCCTGGATGTTCAGCGCGTTGGCCGTCACCTCGACCTTGGCCAGGGTCGCGGCGTTCTGCTCCGCGGACGTGGTTGCGGCCAGGTTGAGCGTCATCGTCGAGGCCACCTTGAGCTTGATGGTCTGCGGCGCGCCCGATCCGGCGCGCACGGTGTACACCCCGGGCGGCAACCCGACCAGGACGTACACGCCCTTGCCGTTGGACTCGGTCTTGCGCGTGAGGCCGGTGGTGATCTCGCGCACGATGACGGCGGTGTCCGGCGCGGTGGTGCCACGCAGCGTGGCATCGGCGCTGGCGGCGATCGCGACGTCGGGCACGCTGGCGACGGCGCCCAGCAGCGACGTGGCGATCAGGCTGGCCAGCAGTTTTCTCTTGAGGCTATGGGACGTTTGCATGGTTCCCCTCACGGGCAGGTGGGACTAGCGGGTCTTGGGTTTTACCGGGGTGCTGCGCATACGCGTGTCGGATCCGTTCCGCACGCGTTTTCTGGTTGTTCTGACCGGTTCGTGTGCATCGGTCCCTGCGCTGCGGTGCTCGTGCATGCCGCAGGAACTGCGCAGCACGAGTTCCGGATCGAGCATCTGGATGCGATGCGGTGGCAGACGGTGTCCGGATTCTTTCGCGGCCACGGCGGCCACCAGCCGGTCCAGCGCGCGTCCGCCGAGATCCGCGATGCGTACCCGCACGGTCGTCAGCGGCGGCTGTGTGAAACGCGCCGTGGGAATGTCGTCGAAACCTGCCAGCGCGATGTCGGCCGGCACCCGCAGGCCGGCTTCATTGAGGGCGAACAGGCAGCCGATCGCCATCGAATCGTTGGCGGCGAACAGCGCATGCGGCAGGCGCTGCAGCCTCGCGATCTGGCTGCCGGCGCGATAGCCGGACTCCTCGCTGAAATCGCCCGCGACGACCTGCTCGGACGCGCCGGGCAACAGCTCGTGCAGGGCGTCGAGGTGGCCCTGCAGGCGTTCTTCGGCATCCAGGTTGCCCTTCGGGCCCGCGATGAAGGCGATGTCGCGATGGCCGCAGTTCACCAGATGCCGCGTCATCACGTAGGCGCCCTTGCGGTTGTCCACCGCCAGCGCCGGCAGCCGCGTGTGCCCGTGCACCGGATTGAGCAGGATCGACGGCAGGGTTTCGGGCAGATGCTCTTCGATGAAGCCGGGATCGGCGTAGGGCGACATGATCAGCAGGCCATCGACGCGGCCGAGCATGGCCTGCAGCGCGGTGGCGGTCTCGTCCGCATCGCCGTGCGAGCTCGACAGCAGCAGGTGATAGCCCTTGGCACGCGCGGCGCGGTCGATGCCGCGGATCAGCTCGGAGAAGAACTCGCCGTGCATGTCCGGCAGCAGCGCGCCGATGGTCTGCGTGCGGCGCGTGATCAGGCTGCGCGCGGCGCTGTGCGGGATGTAGCGCAGGCGCGCGGCAACGGCCTGCACGTGGCTGCGCACCTCGGGCGCGACGTTCACGCGACCGTTGAGCGCGCGCGACACCGTGGCGACAGACACCTCGGCCTCGCGCGCGACGTCCTTGATAGTGACAGCCACCTTTGCCCCGCCCCCGCCGCGATCGCGGCCGACCCTCGAACGGGACCGACTGTAAACGTTTGCAGGCGGCTTTGCAAAGCGGTCCGTTTATGCTGTGTCGCAGCAAATGTTCTTGCCAAACAACCGCTTGCTGAAACTCTTGCAGGTAAGGCGTGGAGCGCATTCCGGCCGAAGATCGGGATGACGGAAATCATGCGATGCAGCATGTAAACGTTGCCGGTCTGCGTGCCGCCGCCCTCAGTTCACGCTCGGCGTTCCGGCCAGCCAGCCACCGGTGAATCCGGCGCGCTGCAGTCCGGCGACGATGACCGGATTGCCGCGCGTCACGTTCCACACCAGTCCGCTGCGGTAGTTTTCCAGCATCAGCAGGATCGGCCCCTGGTCGATGCCGAGGTACTCGGAATCGACCCAACCCACGCCCGGCACCACCGTGCCGGAGACCGGAGTGACGGCGGTATCGGTGAAACTGGGATTGAAGGCGTCGACCAGGCCGTACTGCGCGTGGATATACGCGCCGTAGTTCGACAGCATCGACTCGAGGGTGGGGATGACGATGGCGGGCGCGAACACGATCGAAGACAACGCCGCGGTGGGCGCGATGGTGCCGTCATCGTAACTGTCCCGCAGACCGGCGCCGCGCGCGTAATAGCCGTGGAAACTGCGCGTCTGTCCGCCGGCATCGGTGAAACTGAAATCGCCCGGCCCGTCGCAGGCCGTCAGCCCCCACAGGTCGGCACCGTAGCCGGTCCAGCCGCCGGGGTTGGCCTCGGCGTAGGCCTGCTGCGATTCGGTGGCGCGCCGGCTGTTGATGAAATAGTCGATGCCCTCGGTGCGCATCCAGGCGTCCCGGATGCCGCGGAAATCGATCCACGCCTGCGAATACTGCGAGCCGAACAGCGGGCCGAAACTCAGGTACTGCCGGCCGTAGTAAGTGCCCCAGAAACCGGGATAGGTGGCCGCCCACTGGCTCCAGGCGTCGGCCGCGAGGGGATAGGTGGGCGAGCCCATCGCCTCGATGTAGAGGATCATCGCCTCGTTGTAGCCCTGCCAGTTGTACGGCGAAAAGCCCGACTCCGGCGTCCACGCCAGGTCGATCAGCGGCGGATCGGCCTGTGCCATCCACGGCCAGTCCACCGTGTCGAACAACTGGCTGGCGAGGGTGCGGATCTGCAGCTCGGTGCTGTCGCTGCGGTCGAAATAACCGGCGTCGAACAACACCCCGGCCATCAGCAGCGCATTGTCCACCGAGGAGATCTCCGAGCTGCCGTAACGCAGTCCGGTATCGAGGTCGAGGAAGTGGTAGAAGAAACCGTGATAGCCGGCATCGCCGGTCGCGGCCGGACCCTGCGGCAGATGCGCCAGGAACTGCAGCGTGGTCAGCACGCGCTGCGCCGCCTGCGCGCGCGTGATCCAGCCGTTCTGCACGCCGATCGCATCGGCGCCCAGGGCGAAACCGGTGGCCGCGATGCTGGCATCCGGCGAAGGAGTGCCGCCGGTGCTGACATGGTCCGGCGCCAGTCCGTTGGCGGGATTGGTGGTGTTCCAGAAATACTCGAAGGTCTGCTGCTCGATCTGCGCCAGCGACGCCGGCAGCGCCGGATTCACCAGCACGGTCAGGGTGGTGGTGGCGCTCTGTCCGCCGCCGCTGGCGTCCAGCGTCAACGTGTAGGTGGCGGGCGCCACCGATGCGGCGACCTGGAGCGTCTCGTCCTGCTGGCCGGTGGTCGTGTTGCTGCTGCCGGCGGCGAGCGTGATGCCGGCGGGTGCATTGCCCAGGCTCAGCGCCACCGGTACCGCGCTGGCCGGCGTCACGTTGACCGTGAAGCCGGCGCTGCCACCTGCCGGTACGGTCAACGAGGAAGGCACGGCGCTGATCGCGAGGCTGCCCGGCGCCGGGCCCACGGTGCCGGTCAGGCCGGTGGGTGCGCCGCCGCCGCCGCATGCGGTCAGGGTCAGCAGCACGCCGGCCAGCACCGCGGACGCCGCCCTTGTGCGCCATGCGGCGCGCGCGCCGGCCGCGATGCGTGGATTCCGGTTGGAAAGTCCTGCGGGCATACGGCGATGGATGCGGCGGGAGCCGGCGCGGCTCGTTCTCCATAGTCTGCCCCAGTCCGGGAACCCCGCGCGCGACGGCGATCGCGTCGGCGCATGCGGACCGCAGCCGCCGTGCCGCCACAGCCCGGTTGCGGGCTTACAATGGCCGTTGCCGCGGCACGGCGCACGGGATCGGCAGCGCGATCCGCACCGGTGCCCGGGAGGCGACATGGCCAAGCTCGAGATCCTGGAATTCCCCGACCCGCGCCTGCGCACGGTGGCGCAGCCGGTGACGCAGTTCGACGCCGCGCTGGCGCGGCTGGTGCGCGACCTGTTCGAGACCATGTACGACGCGCCCGGCATCGGGCTGGCTGCCACCCAGGTCGATGTGCACCGCCAGTTGCTGGTCTGCGACGTCAGCGAGGACCACGACCAGCCGCGGGTGCTGGCCAATCCGCGCATCCGGCGGCGACAGGGCACGCAGACCTACCAGGAAGGCTGCCTCTCGGTGCCCGGCATCTTCGCCGACGTCGAGCGCGCGCTCGTCGTCACCGTCGAGGCGCAGGATGCCGAGGGCCGGCCGTTCACGCTGGAAGCCGATGGATTGCTGGCGGTGTGCATCCAGCACGAGATGGACCACCTGGCCGGCAAGCTGTTCGTCGACTACCTCTCGCCGCTGAAGCGCGAGATGGTCCGGCGCAAGCTGGAAAAGCGCCACCGCCAGGCCGCCAGCGCCTGAGCATGTCCGACCGGCCCCTGCGGCTGGTGTTCGCGGGAACGCCGGCCTTCGCCCTGCCCTGCCTCGAAGCCTGCCTGCACGCCGGGGACGTGCGGGTGGTAGCGGTGCTGACCCAGCCCGACCGTCCCGCCGGACGCGGCCGCAGACTGCAAGCCGGCCCGGTCAAGCAGGCCGCGCGCACCGCCGGCGTGCCGGTGCTGCAGCCACCGTCGCTGCGAACACGCGAAGCGCAGCAGATGCTGGCCGCGCTGGCAGCGGAGCTGATGGTGGTGGTGGCCTACGGGCTGATCCTGCCGCGCGCGGTGCTGGCGCTGCCGCGCCTCGGCTGCTGGAACGTGCACGCATCCCTGTTGCCGCGCTGGCGCGGCGCCGCTCCCATCCAGCGGGCGCTGGCCGCCGGCGATGCCGAGACCGGCGTGTGCCTGATGCGGATGGAAGCCGGGCTGGACACCGGCCCGGTGCTGCTGCGCGCGGCCACGCCGATCGGCCCCGAAGACACCGGCGGCAGTCTGCACGACCGCCTGGCCGGCCTCGGCGCACAGGTGCTTGCCGCCGGCCTCGCGCACCTGCGCGCGGGCACGCTGCCGCCGGCACAGCCGCAACCGGCCGCGGGCGTGACCTATGCACACAAGCTGGAGAAATCCGAGGCCGCGCTCGACTTCCGGTGCGGCGCGCTCGCACTGGAGCGCCAGGTGCGCGCCTTCGACCCATGGCCGGTCGCCGAGGCGGCGATCGCCGGCGAGCACGTGCGCATCTGGCGCGCGCAGGCGCTGCCCGGCACGGCGCCGCACGCGGCACCCGGCACGCTGCTGCGCGCGTCCGCAGCAGGGATCGACCTAGCCTGTGCCGACGGCCTGCTGCGCGTGCTCGAAGTGCAGCGCGCCGGCGGCCGCCGCATCGCCGCACGCGACTATCTCAACGCGCGGCCCGACCTGCGCATCGGGCCATGAGCGATGATCCGCGCGCGCTGGCCGCACGCGCGCTGGCGGAGGTGGCGCTGCAGGGCCGCTCCCTGCGCGACGTGCTGGCGCAGACGCTGCCGCAACTGGCCGAGGCGCGCCAGCGCGCGTTCGCCAGCAGTCTCGTGTATGCCGGCACTCGTGGCTGGCTGCGCTGGGATGCCGCGCTGCCGCTGCTGCTGCGGCGTCCGCTGCCGCGCCGGCTGGCCCGCGTGCGGGCGCTGCTGGTGCTGGGATTGACCCAGCTCGAGGACCTGGGCACGCCGGCGCACGCCGCGCTGGATGCCACCGTGCAGGCCGCCGAAGCACTGGGCCACGGCACGCAGCGCGGACTGGTCAATGCCGTGCTGCGACGCTGGCTGCGCGAACGCGACACCCTGCTGCCGCGGCTGGAGGCCGACGCCGAGGCCCGCACGCGCCTGCCGGCATGGCTGCTCGCGGCGATGGCGCATGACTGGCCGCAACAGCAGGACGCGCTGGTCGCCGCCTGCAACCAAGAAGCGTCGCCGGTGCTGCGCGTCAACACGGCGCGCACCACGCGCGCGGAATATCTCGAGCGATTGGCCGCGGCCGGCATCGCCGCGCAAGCGCATCCGTGGATCGGATCGGCCATCACGCTGGCGCATGCGCTGGACGTCACCCGCCTGCCCGGCTGGAGTGATGGGCTGTGCGCGGTGCAGGACGGCGCCGCCCAGTTGGCTGCCCTCCTGCTGGATGCACGGGGCGGCGCGCGCGTGCTGGACGCCTGCGCCGCACCGGGCGGCAAGACTTGCCACATCCTCGAGCACGCCGCGGTGCAGCTCACTGCGCTGGAGCGCGATCCCGCGCGCGCCGCGCGGGTGCGCGAGAACCTGCAGCGCCTGCGCCTCGCCTGCGAACTGCGCGTGGCCGATGCCACGGCTACCGCCGGCTGGTGGGACGGGCAGCCTTACACGCACATCCTGCTCGATGCGCCCTGTTCCGCCACCGGCGTGCTGCGACGCCAGCCGGACGTCCGGCTGCACCGCCGCGCCAGTGATCTGCCCGCATTGCGCGCGCAGCAGCACGCCCTGCTCGAGGCGCTGTGGCCGCTGCTGGCGCCGGGCGGCACGTTGCTGTACGCCACCTGCTCGATCCTGCGCATGGAAAACGCGGCGCAGATCGCGGCCTTTCTCGACACGCACGACGATGCCGTCGCGCAGCCCATCCGGCTGCCTGCGGGACGCGCCGACGGGGCCGGCTGGCAGATTCTGCCCGGCGAGGGCGGCCTGGACGGCATGTTCTACGCGCGCATCGGCAAACGCGGAGCGCGAAATGCGCGCACGGGCACGGCGATCGTGGCGCGGCGCGGCTACACTGGCGCGCGACCGCCCCGCCGGAGCCCCTCCGATGATCCGCCGCTCCGCCCTGCTGCAGCTGCGCCCCGTCCTGCTGGCGCTGTCGCTGGCCGCCAGCGCGATGGCGCTGGCCGCACCGCCCAGCGGGCCGTTGCAATACCGCTGGCGCGACGCGCAGGGCCACCTGCACTTCAGCGATACGCTCAGCGCCACCGCCATCGCGCGCGGCTACGACATCCTCAACGCGCAAGGGGTCGTGGTGCGCCACATCCCCAGCCCTGCCGAGCGCCGCGCCGAGCAGGCCGCCGCCGCCGCGCAGGCGCAGCGCGAAGCCGTCCTGCGCCGCCAGCGCGAGCGTGATGCGCAGTTGCTCAACGCCTATCCGCACGAGAGCGACTACCAGCACGCATTGCAGGCGCAGGCTCGCAGCATCGAGGACGCCATCCGCGCCACCGGCATTAACCTGCAGAGTCAGGAAGGCGCACTGGCCGACCTGCTGCAGCGTGCCGCCGAGATCGAGCACGAGAAAAAGCCGGTGCCACCCTATCTGAAAAGCGACATCGCCCGCCAGCGCGTCGTGGTCGAGCAGCAGCGCGCCCTGCTCGCCCAGCAGCAACGGCAGCATGCCGCGGCGCTGGCGGCCATCGCGCCGGCGTTGGCACGTTACCGCCAGATCCGCCAGCAGCAGGACGCCCAGGCCGACGGCCAGATTCCCTGAGCGATCGCGCAGCGAGGCCACCCCGTCCGCGCGCACTTTGACCGGCGCTGTGCACCGACCGGGATGACATCAGATAGAAAGAGCGCGTCAGCCGGGAGGACAGCAGAAGATGAGGTGCGTCGCCGGCCTAGGGGACGCCGGAGAGGGAGTGTGGCGCCCGGGGTGACGTTTCGCTTTTCGGTTGTCATCCCCGGGCGCGCGCAGCGCGAGCCGGGGATCCAGTGGCGCTTACGCAGCCCGTCTGGATCCCGGCCCGGTGCTGTGCACCGACCGGGATGACATCGAGAGAAGGGGGCGCTCCGTGCGGGGAGACATCAGGAGGCGGCGCGTCCGGGAGGACGTAAGAAGGCACGTCCGGGAGGACTCGATGCAAGGAGTGCGCCGTCGGGGAGGACGTATCAGATCGGTGTTGCGCGCCGTCCCGGCGGACGTTGCGCTTTTTGGTGTCATCCCGGGGCCGCCGCAGGCGCAACCCGGGATCCAGTGGCCTGGCTGCAACGGCTCGGCCCGCAGGTCGTTCGAACGGACGGCGCCCGCGTTTGCGTGGCGCCCGTCTGGATCCCGGCCCGGTGCTGCGCACTGTCCGGGATGACCACGAAGAAAAAACGTGGGACGGCCGGGAGGACATCATGAGCAGGAATGCGCCGGCCGGGATGCCGTACCGGTCCAGCACCGCGCATGCCGGGGTGATGCCGGCCGCCCGCGGCCGCCGCTGGCGCACGCGGTGGCGACTCTGGGATCATCGCCGCGCCCCGGATCGAGCCCGCGCCATGTCCGACGAGCCCACCGTGCCGACGCAGCCCTCCACCTCCGAGATCGCGCGCTGCGCCAACTGCGGCACGCCGCTGCAGGGCCCGTGGTGCCACCGCTGCGGCCAGGAAGCCCACGATCCGCTGACGCGCTTCCGCGGCGCCGTGCACGAGATGTTCGAAAACGTGCTGCACTTCGACGGGCGTATCTGGAACACGCTGCTGCCGCTGTACACGCGCCCGGGTTTTCTTACCGGCGAATATCTCGCCGGGCGCCGCGTGCGCTACGTGGCGCCGCTGAAACTGATGTTCTTCCTGGCGATCATCGCGTTCCTGGTGCTGCGCATGGGCCTCGAACTGGGGCCGCCGCCGGTCGCGGGGAACGGCGCCGCCGCCCTGTTCGCGCGGGCACCCGACGCCGCTGCCGTGTCCCGGCTGCGCGCACGCGAGGATGCGCGCATCGCGCAGGCGCTGGCGCAACCCGGGCTGCCGGCAGTCGCGCGCGCGCCGCTGCTGCGGGCGCAGCACCGGATCGACCAGGCCGCGCAGCAGCGCCTGGCGCAACTGGCCGGACACGCCACGGCGCCGGCGTCCTCCATCGTCGCGGCCGCCGCGCCGCCGCCCGGCGCGCCGGTGCGCATCGAGGGTCTGACGCCCGCGGCCGGCACGCATCCCGGCTGGCTGCTGCGCCATCTGCACCAGGGCCTGCAGTCCGGCGCCCAGCATCCCAAGCGCCTCATGATCGGCGTGCTGCGCCTGCTGCCGCAGACCATGTTGCTGCTGCTGCCGCTGTTCGCGCTGGTGCTCAAGCTGGCCTTTCCGCGCCGCCTGTACATGGAGCATCTGATCGTGGCGCTGCACAGCCACGCCTTCGCGTTCCTCGATCTGATCGTGCTGGCCGCGCTGGGCATGCTGGCCGGCTGGGTCGCGCCAGTCGCGCCGCTGGCCACGCTGCTGGGCTGGCTGGGCACCGCCGCCGGCTGGTGGCTGGTGATCTATCCGCTGCTGATGCAACGGCGCGTGTACCGGCAGAGCTGGCCGGCGGCAGTGGCCGTCTATCTCGCGATCGGCACGGTGTACGCGCTGATGCTGGCGACCGCGATCGTGCTAGTGCTGGGCGTCAGTCTCTGGCACTGAGCGCGCGGTGGAACAGCCGCCCACGGCGCACCCCGCAGGACGAATGCGCAGGCGCACGCCGCTGAGGGGCACGGCATTCGCCCGGAGTTGCAGCATGGCCGCGCGCGCCCAAGCAGCGGGCGCGCGCACCCGTGCTGCCTAGCCGCCGATCGCCGGCGCCGGCGCCACGCCCAGCGGCGCGCCGGCCGGCAACGTGGGCACGCCGGCCTTGTAGGCGGCGGCGTTCCACTGCGCCACGCCACCGGCGAGCAGCGTGTTGAACGCACCCAGCTTCTGTTGCAACTGATCGCCGTATTCGACCATCAGGCCATGCATGGGTGGCGTGGGCGCCTGGTTGGCCAGGCTCGCCACCAGCCCGTAAGTCATCTCCAGGTTGGCGTGCAGATCCTGCAGGTAGTGGATGTCGTCCTCGATCACCTCGTGCTGCAGCAGCGGGTTGTAGACGCTGTCGCGCAAGGCGGTGATCTGCTTGCCCAGCGCCTGCGCCTGCGCCAGCAGACCGCGCTGCGCCGCGTCCATGCCGCTGCCGGCGTCCTGCGCCTTGGCCTCGTAGGCCTTCAGCGCGCCTTGCCATGCGGTGAGGCGGTTGAGCATGCGGTTGAGCGCATCGACCTGGTTGCGCGTGGTCAGCGCTGCCTGCAGCGTGGCGGTGTTGGCGGCGGCATCGAACTTCTGGTTGGGGTCGTACTGCACCGTCACCGGCACGCTCTTGCTGACGCCGTCGGCAGTGATGGTGACGGTGTAGGTGCCGGGCAACGCCAGCGGACCGGAGTTGTTGGCACTTTTGATGTGGCGGTCGCCGAAGTCCGGGCGCGTGTAGCCGTCCCAGGTCATGTCCCAGGTGAACCGATCGATGCCGGCCTTGGCCGGGCCCCAGCGCGTGGCGACAACATCGCCCTTGGCGTCGGTGACCACGATCTTCACCGGCGTCTGCTTGCTGGCCTTTTCGGCAGCGGTGGGCTTGAGCGTCTTCGGCAGCCAGTAGTCGAGGATCACGCCGGTGGGCGGATTGGGCGTGGTGAAGGCCGGCTCGGCGCCCTCGCCGCGCGACCAGCGCTGCCACTCGGTGCCGACGCTGGGCGTGAACACGTGCAGCTTGTCCCGCGCGATCGACGCCTGCCACTGCGCGATCGGCGCGACGTGATCGAAGATCCACACACCGCGGCCATGCGTGCCCAGCAGCAGGTCGCCGTGCGCGAACTGCAGATCCCACACCGGCACGGTGGGGAAGTCCTTGGTGACCAGCTTGCTCCAGTGCGCGCCGTCATCGTGCGAAGTCCACACGCCGGTCATGGTGCCGGCGGCGAGGAAGCCCCGCTGCTGCGGATCCTCGCGCACCACCAGCGTGGAGGCGTTGTCGGGCAGGCCGCTGTCGATGCGTTGCCAGTGCGCGCCGTAGTCGGTGGTCTTGTACACGTAGGGCTTGTTGTCGGCCAGCATGT
>JAJYTR010000057.1 GCA_021792975.1 Pseudomonadota bacterium
AAGTTCACAGGATCGCTCATGGTCGTTCTCCTGGCTGGCTCGTGGTCCTGCCCGTGCTGCTGGACCTTGCCCAACAACCGCTTCGACAGGATTCGAGAACGTTTGAAACGCATGGCGGATGCGGAAGTGGATGGCATCATCGGGGCGGCCGGCGCACGTTTCTCCTTCGTCGCTGTACGGCGCTCTCATCCTCCCGTCCTTCGGGGGTCAGGATAGGCCTCGGTCCGCGAACCGCCGATACGCCGGTCACAGTGCACCCGGGCATGACCATTCGTCACAAAGCGCCCGCGCCGGATCGCTGGGCTATCGATGGGCTGCGGCTGTGCGGCAGGTTTCCCCGCCCCGCGCCACCCGAACCCGAGCCGGTGCAGCTTCCAGCGGTGTGAGAGACGCATCGAACCGCCACTGCACGGGTCTGCGGGACACCATGCCGCCGGTTCCGGGTGCCCGCAGGCCGCGGGCGAGAGATTCGCCTCAAGGATCCCATACGCTGGCGCGGCCCGCGTGTAAGGGCGGGAGCCCCGCCCGTTGCCGCGCGTGCGCTGTTAGGGTTCGGGCAAGATCCGCCGGATCACCGCGTGCCAGCACCGCAACGAGCGTATCGCCATCGTGGACTCCTGGTCCTACCTCGCCGATCCCATTCTCGAAGGCGCCATGGCCGCGCATGACCTGCCCGGCGCCGAGCACTGTGAACGCGTCGCCAGACTTGCGGTGCGGCTGGGCCGGCGGCTGGACCTGCCCGCCCATGATCTCGCCGTGCTCGGGCTGGCCGGGCGCCTGCACGACGTGGGCAAGATCGAGCTTCCCGATGCGCTGCTGCGGAAACAAGGTCCTCTGGATACGGAAGAATGGGCCCTGATGCAGACGCACAGCATCATCGGCGAACGCATCCTGCTCGGCCAGCGCGACATCCCGTTCCATGCGGAGGTGGCCAGGATCGTGCGGCATCATCACGAGCATTGGGACGGCGGCGGCTATCCCGACCGCCTGCAGGGCGCCGACATCCCGCTGCTCGCGCGCGTCCTGTCGATCATCGACAGCTACGATGCCTTGACCTCCGGCCGTCCCTATCACGCCGCCCGAGCCCACTCGGTCGCGATCGGGATCCTGCAGGTCGAACGCGGCATCAAGCACGACCCTGCCGTTCTCGATCTCTTCGTTCGGCACCATGCCGAGATGCGATCGGCCGTGTTCGGGCCGCGTGTGCGAGCAGGCTGACGGCCGCCGGGGCCGGCAGCACCGCGAGGTGCCGAACCCGTCGACCGGCGCACGGCAGTCGAAACCCGGCAGCGCACCTCCGCGCGATCGTGCGTTCAACGGGCGAGATCCGCCACCCGCACACATCCGCCGGATTGAATCGCTCCGCAGGACCGCCTCACGCCGCCGAATGGAGATTGCAGTCAAGCGATGACGCGCATCGACCGGCGCCGGTATCGTCATTCACATTTGGACGTTCAGACATCTAGACGTCTATTGACATAGTATCGTGCGCGCGCCTAAAGTGAATCGCACATTCCCGCGGAACGTGCACGGGGCACCTGCCGGAAGATCGACGGACGCACAGGATCTGCGCTGCGTACTCCCGGAATCCGCCAACTGGAATACCGGAGTGCCCATGCGCCTGCCCAATCCTGCACCCGTCCGTCACGAGCGTTTCGTGCGAGGTTCCGCCGCGCGGCACGATCCGACGCTGCCCGTATCGATGGACCAGGAACGTATCGACCCTGCCCGCGCACGCGTGACGCTGGCCGGGTTGACGATCGCCCGGCTGGCGCCGGAAGCGGATCGGCGTGTGCCGGACCGCGGGCATGGTTCGCCCTTGAGGAAACCGGTCGCAAGCGACGGCTTGCCGCATGCCCGCCTGGGCACGGCCACCTGATATGCGTACCCCTGCACCGACGACGCGGGCTGCACGTGCCGGCATCGATTGCGACGCCGCGTACGGCGCCATCGTTCCGCCACTGCATTTGTCCAGCAATTTCAGCTTCGCCAGCTGCGGCCAGAGGCGGCAGTACGATTACACACGCAGCGGCAACCCCACCCGGGACTTGCTCGCCCATGCGGTGGCGGACCTGGAACAGGGCGCCGGTGCGATTATCACCGCGAGCGGCATGGCTGCCATCGCGTTGGTGTTCGAATCGCTGCCGCTCGGCGCGCACGTGCTTGCCGCACACGACTGCTACGGCGGCACCTGGCGCCTGCTCGATGCCTTCGCGCGCAGTGGCCGCCTGCAGGTGCGATGGGTCGACATGACCGATGTGCACGCACTGGCTGCGGAGTTGGCGGACCCCCCGGCACTGGTCTGGATCGAGACCCCATCCAATCCGCTGCTGCGCATCACCGACATCCGCAGCGTCGCAAATGCCGCGCATGCGGCTGGCGCCGTGGTCGTGGTGGACAACACTTTCCTGTCGCCGGTTCTGCAGCAGCCGCTGGTACTCGGCGCGGATCTGGTGGTGCACTCCACCACCAAGTACCTCAACGGACACAGCGATGTGGTCGGCGGCGCGGTGGTCGCGGGCGATGCAGGGCAGCTCGAGCAGCTCGCCTGGTGGGCCAATTGCCTGGGGCTGGCCGGCGCCCCCTTCGACAGCTGGCTGACCTTGCGCGGCCTGCGCACGCTGGCTGCGCGCCTGCGCGCACACCTGGAGAACGCGGCTGCGGTAGTGGATCTGCTGGCGGGCCACCCCGCGGTGGCGGCCCTCCATTATCCGGGGCTGGCCACGCATCCGGGCCATGCGTTGGCGGCGCGCCAGCAGCGGGGTTTCGGCGCCATGCTCAGCTTCGAACTGCGGGGCGGAGATGCCGCCATCCGGGCACTGCTCGATGGCTTGCATTGCTTTTCCTTGGCCGAATCGCTCGGTGGCGTCGAGAGTCTGATCGCGCATCCGGCCAGCATGACCCATGCCGCCATGTCCGAGGCGGCACGACGCGAGGCGGGGATCGCCGACAGCCTGCTGCGATTGTCCATCGGCATCGAGGCAGCCGATGATCTGGTACGCGATCTTGCTGCGGGCCTGGCCCGTGCCGCAGCCACCGCAGGCGACGCCGAATTTCGCAGGATGCCTGCATGAGCCTGGCGTCACAAACCGGAGCGGCAAGGTATTGCGGTATGGACCCGGCGACACGTCGATCGGCGTGGAGGCAGCCGGCCGCCTGTTTGCGAGTTCCGAAGGCGGGGCGCAGATGCGGGGCTCTGCTGCCGCGCTGGATCGCCGCGGTCCGCTCACGCGCGAACAAGAACCAGGCGCGCGATGACGTCGACTTGCGCTGCTCGACCGGCGCGGGCAGTCGCGGCATGGCCGCGTCGTGCAAAGGCACCCGGCATCAGCCATTCAACGGCACCATGACCCGTCACCGTCCGCACCGCCGATGCATGCATCAAGGCGACGAGTGAACGAAGTATCTTGCCGCGGCATTACCGCATGGTGGCGAGGCGCGTCCCCGACCGCGCGACCACCGCATGCGCCCTGGCGGTCACCGGGTTGGCCTCCTCGATCGGCGGGATGCCGAACCATGCCAGCGATGGCGCCAGACCAGCCACCTCACCCACGATCAGCAGCGACGGCGACCGCATGTTCCGGGCCCGTGCCAGCGACGCCAGGCGCGTCAGCCCGGCGTGTACCACGCGCTGCTGCGGCAGCGAGCCGTTCTCAATGAGCGCACACGGCGTATCCGGCGCACGTCCATGGGCTACCAGTTGCGCACAGACCCTCTCCAGTCCGGCCACGCCCATGTACACCGCCAGCGTGTGCCGCGCGCGCGCCAGCGCAGCCCAGTCGAGGCGGTCCAGCGAGCCCGCGCAGTGCGCGGTGACGAAAGTGACTGCCTGGGCATGATGGCGATGGGTAAGCGGCACGCCTGCATAGGCCGCGCAGGCCAACGCGGCGGTGATGCCTGGTACCGCCTCGTAGGGGATGCCATGCGCCCGCAGGAACTCCAGCTCCTCTCCGCCGCGCCCGAATACGAAGGGATCACCGCCCTTCAGGCGCACCACGCGGCGCCCGGCGCGCGCGTGCTCCAGCATCAGCGCGTGGATCTGCGCCTGGGCAACGCTGTGCCCGCCGGCCTGCTTGCCCACCGCGATGCGCTCGGCGTCGCGGCGCGCACGCGCCAGGATCCCGGGGTTGACCAGACGGTCGTAGAGGATGACGTCGGCTTCGTCGAGCGCACGCGCCGCGCGCAGGGTCAGCAGGTCCGGATCGCCCGGGCCCGCACCCACCAGCACCACGCTGCCGCCGGCCGGATGCGGCGCATCCGCCAGCAGCGCCGCCTCGAAGGCCGCTTCCGCGGCCGCCGGCTGCGCCTGCCGCAGCAGCCGCGGTACCGACCCCGCCAGCAGGCGCTCGACGAACCGCCGGCGCGCCGAAAGATCGGGATGGCGCCGGCGGATGCGCTCGCGCTTGCGTGCCAGCAGTTCGGCCAGCCGGCCGATCGACTCATCCAGCAGAGCCTCGATCCGCCGGCGCACGTGGCGCGCCAGCATCGGCGCGCCGCCGCCGCTCGACACGGCGATCTGTAACGGGCCGCGCTGGATGCACGCGGGGACATGGCACATGGAGGCTGCAGCATCATCAACCACGTTGGCCCAGACACGGCGCGCCGATGCGGCGGCAGCGACCCGATGATTGACCGATTGGTCGGCAGTGGCCGCGACGACCAGCCAGACCCCGTCCACCCAGCCGTCTTCGAACACGCCCGTGATGGCTTCGATGCGGCCTTGCGCGGCCAACTGCGCCAGCACGGGCTCCAGCCGCGTCGCGCCGACGCGCACGTGCGCGCCGGCCGCCAGCAGGGCCTCGGCCTTGCGCCGCGCCACCGTGCCGCCGCCGACCACCAGCACGGGACGGTCGCGCAGGTCGGCGAAGATCGGAAACAATGCAGCGGCCACGGCACGCACACAGGGCGACGGTCGCCCAGCCTAGGGATCGCCCGTACGGACACGGAAGTGACGATTGCGCCGGGCCACATGCTTTACGGTTATCAGTGGCTGCTGGACGCGCAGCGGAGGATCCACTAGCGTGAACCTTCCCGCGGCCCCGCCGCGAGCCCATGCTGCAGCGAAGTCCGATGATGTTCCGGGTTCTCCCGATGTGTTGTCGCCCGCACGCGATTCTTCGCGTTGTGTGCCTGCGACCACCTTCGGGACGACCCAGATGACCCTCATCCAGCTACGTTACCTCGTTGCCATTGCCGATTCCGGCCTCAACATCACCCAGGCGGCACAGCGCGTCCACGCCACTCAGCCCGGGCTGTCCAAGCAGATCAAGCAGATCGAGGCCGAGCTGGGCTTTCTGCTGTTCGTGCGCAAGGGACGCAGCCTGAAGGCGATGACGGCCGCCGGCCGCTACGTGCTCGAACGCGCGCGGCGCATCCTCGAGGAAACGGCCAGCATCCGCGCGTATGCCGCCAACGTGCGCGGCGACACCCGGGGCCGCCTGGTAATCGTCACCACCCATACCCAGGCGCGCCACGTGCTGCCGGCTGTCCTGACGGACCTCAATCGCACCTATCCGCAACTCAGCGTGCAGCTGATTCCGGCCGCCGATGGCGACGTGCTCGGACCGCTCGAGGACGGCCACGCCGATCTCGCGGTGATCAGCACCTCGGGCGAGGTACCGGGGCCCGGGCTGGCGGTGCCGCTGTACGGCTGGAAGCGCGTGGTGGTGGTGCGCAGCGACCACCCGCTGGCGAAGCGGCGGCGCGCACCGGACCTGGCCGATCTGGCGGCCCAGCCGCTGCTCAGCTACGAGTCCTCGCGGCGTCCGGACTCCTCCTTCCAGCGCGCCTTTGCGCACGCCGGACTGACGCCACGGCTGGCGATGACCGCGCGGGACGCCGACCTGATCAAGACCTACGTGCGCGAAAACCTGGGCGTCGGCCTGCTGGCGGAGATGGCGGTCAGCGCACGCCTCGACCCTGACCTGGTGATCCTGCCCGCGCCGCCTTCGCTGCCTGTCTGCACGGCCTGGGCGGTGCTGCCGCGCACGCGCGTACCGCGCAACTACGTGCTGGCGCTGTTGCAGCGGCTGCTGCCGCGCGTCGACCGCCGCGACCTGCAGCGGGCCTTGGAAGGCGAGTTGCCGGCGGCCTGGCCGGAGCCGCCCTCCTGGCAGGATTTCAGCACGTCCGGGGCATCCTCCTCAGCCGCCTGAGAGGCCGTCGGCCGCGGCGGCGGACGGCAGCTCGAAGTGCAGGCCGCATTCGCGGCGCAGGCCGAAGAACCGTGTGGCCTCCGCGGCCATGCCGGGCTCCCGGCGCCGCGTGGTGTGAACGTCGCCGATCGACAAATAGCCCTCATGCCACAGCGGGTGGTACGGCAGGCCGTGGCGCGCCAGGTAACAGCCGACGTCACGATCACTCCAGTCGGCCAGCGGGTGCAGCTTCCAGCGCCTGTCGCGGCGTTCGAGCACGTCGATGCCGGCGCGGCTGGGCGCCTGCACGCGGCGCAGGCCGGCGATCCAGGTGCGTGCACCCAGCTCCTGCAGCGCGCGTTGCATCGGTTCGATCTTGTGCAGGCGGTTGTACTGATCGATGCCCTCGGCACCCTGTTCCCACAGGCGGCCGTAGCGCGCCTCGGCCCAGGCCGGGCTGAGCTGCGGCCGGTAGACGTGCAGGCGCAGGTCGAGGCGCTTGCGCAGGGTGTCGGCGAAGCGGTAGGTCTCGGGAAACAGGTAGCCGGTGTCGATCAGGATTACCGGAATGTCCGCGCGCAGCTGCGTGGCCAGGTGCAGGCAGACCGCCGCCTGCGCACCGAAACTTGACGACAGCACGTGCGTGCCGGGCAGGCGCTCCAGTGCCCAGGCCACGCGCGCAGCGGCGTCCAGCGCCGCCAGTTCGCGATTGATCTCGGCCAGCACCTCGGCGGGAGTGCCTACAGGGTCCAGGCCGGCCATCTGCGTGCTCACGTGCGCTGCACCGCCGGCACGACGACGCCCGCGCGCACCAGGAAGTCGCCGAAGCGTTCCCCCGCCGCGCGCTCCGCGGCGTAGCGCTGCAGCAGGGGATCAAGCGCGGCCAGCACGGCCGCTTCGTCGAGGTTCTCTCGGTACAGCACGTTCAGCCGCTGCCCGCGGTGGTCGCCGCCCAGACGCAGGTCGTAGCGCCCGGGGGCGCGACCCACCAGCGCCACCTCGCTGAGATAGGGCCGCGAGCAGCCGTTGGGGCAGCCGCTGATGCGCAGGCCGAGCGGCGCATCGCCCAGACCGTGCGCGTGCAGCAGTGCCTGTACCTGGCGCAGGAGGTCGGGCAGGTAGCGCTCGGCCTCGGCCATCGCCAGGCCGCAGGTGGGCAGGGCCACGCAGGCCAGCGCGTGCAGCTGCAGCGGGCTGGCATGGCGAAAATCGCCCAGCTGGTGGCGCGCGACCAGGGCGTCCACCGCGGCGCACGCCTGCCCGGGCACCCCGGCGATCACCAGGTTCTGGTTGGGCGTGATGCGGAATACCCCGGGGTGGATCGCGGCGATCTCGCGCAGGCCGCTCAAGTGCGAGCGCTCTGCGCTGTCCTGCAGGCGCCCGGCGACGATGCGTAGGGTGAGATGCCAGAGCCCGTCGTCGCCCTGCGTCCAGCCGAAGCGGTCGCCGCTGGAGGTGAAGGCGAACGGCCGCGGCGGCTGCAACTCGAAGCCCGCGCGCCGCTCGACCTCCGCACGCAGGCGATCCAAACCCAGGCGGTCCAGCGTGTACTTCAAGCGCGCCTGGCGGCGATCGCCGCGGTCGCCCAGGTCGCGCTGCGCGGTGATCACCGCAGTGGCCACCGCCAGCACCTGGTCGCGGCGCACGAAACCCAGCGCGTCCGCGATGCGCGGATAGGTGCGCGCGTCGCCCGCGGTGGCGCCCATGCCGCCGCCCACCGTCACCGTGTAACCGGCGACAGCGTCCGTTTCGACGTGGGCGACAAAGCCCAGGTCCTGGGACAGCACGTCGACGTCGTTGTCCGGCGGGATCGCGAAGCCGATCTTGAACTTGCGCGGCAGGTAGGCGGGGCCGTACAGCGGTTCCTCCTCCTCGCCGCTGCCGGCCACGCGCTTCTCGTCCAGCCAGATCTCGTGGTAGGCGCGCGTGCGCGGCAACAGGTGCTCGGACAGCGCCGCCGCCTGCGCGTAGAGCGCCGCGTGCAGCGCCGAGCGCTGCGGGTTGGCGCCGACGGTGACGTTGCGGTTGATGTCACCGCAGGTGGCGATGGTGTCGATCAGCGCGGCGTTGATGTCCTGCAGCGTGCGCTTGAGGTCGCGCTTGAGCACCCCGTGCAGCTGCACGGTCTGCCGGGTGGTCAGGCGGATGCCGCGCTCGGCGTAGGTGCGGGCGATGGCATCCAGACGCAGCCACTGCGCCGGCGTCACCACGCCGCCCGGCAGGCGCGCGCGGATCATGAAGGCGTAGGCCGGCTCCAGCTTCTGCAGGCGCCGTTCCTCGCGCAGGTCGCGGTCGTCCTGCTGGTAGCTGCCGTGGTACTTCAGCAGCTGGGTGTCGTCCTCGTGCAGGGCGCCGGTGATCGGGTCCTGCAGGCCTTCCGCCAGGGTGCCGCGCAGGCGCCGGCTACGGGCCTTGATCGTCTCGACCGACGCCAGCGCCGGCGCTGCCGCGTCAGTAGACATCGCGGGCATACCTCCCCTGCACGCGCAGGGCCTGCAGATACTCGCGCGCCGCCTCGGCGTCGCCGCCGCGCTGTGCGGCCACGGCGTCCAGCAGCGCCTGGTGCACGGCATCGCCCATGCGGGTGCTGCCGCAGACGTAGACGTACGCACCGCCCTCGATCCAGGCGAACAGCTCGCGGCCGCGCTCGCGCACGCGGTCCTGCACGTAGACCTTGGCGGCCCGGTCGCGCGAGAAGGCCAGGTCGATGCGCTGCAGCCGGCCGCGGCGCTGCGCCTCCTGCCACTCGCGCTGGTAGAGGAAATCCTCGCGGAACTGGCGGTTGCCGAACAGCAGCCAGTGGCGCCCGCTGGTGCCCGCCGCGGTGCGCTCCTGCAGAAACGCGCGGAACGGCGCGATGCCGGTGCCGGCGCCGATCATGATCACGTCGCGCGCCGCATCGGCCGGCAGGCGAAAGCGTTCATTGGGCTCGAAGAACACCCGCAGGCGACCGCCTTCCGCGGCATGGGCCAGGGTGTGCGAGGCCGCACCCCAGCGCTCGCCGCGCGTATTCCGGTGATGCACCGGCGCCAGCGCGAGATGCACCTCGCCCTCCACCTCGCGCTGACTGGAAGCGATCGAGTACAGCCGCGGCGCCAGCGGCCGCAGGGCGGCGACCAGCGTCTCGGCGGTCCACGGCACCGGCCACTCCTGCAGAGCGTCCAGCACCTGGCGCTGCTCGACCAGCCGGCCTAGTGCCGCGGGATCGGCATCGGCCAGCAGCGTCTGCAAGTCGGCGTCGCCGGAGCGCTGGGCGAGCGTCTCGAGGAACGGGCGGGCCAGCCGCGTCAACTCGAGGCGCTCGCCCAGCCAGGCGCGCAGGGGCAGGGTCTGACCGCGCCGGGTGACTTCGCTGTCGCCGTCCAGCCGTGCGGCGGCCAGCACGGCGTCGACCAGTTGCGGCGGGTGCCGGGGCCACACGCCCAGCGCATCGCCGGGGGCGTAGTGCGCCTCCTCGTCGAAGGCCAGTTCGAGGTGGCGCACCTCGGCGGCGGCCGCGCGGCCGGTGATGCGCTGGTTGGCCAGCACGCGCGCGTGCAGCGGATGCTCGCGGTGGTCGCCGGCCGGCACCGGCGCGCTGCTGCGCAGCGCGGTCACCGTGCCCAGGCGCGGCGCCGCCGGCTTCAACGTGCCGCGCGCGGCGGTGAGAGCCTGCGCCAGCCAGGGTGCGGCCACGGTGTCGATATCGACGTCGGCGTCGCCGCGCGCGAGCAGCCGTTGCGCGCCCAGCGACTGCAGGCGCTCGTCCAGGCGCCGGCCGATCGCGCAGAACTGCGGATAGCTGGAATCGCCCAGACTCAGCACGGCGTAGGCCAGTCCCTTGAGAGCCGGCGCACGCGCACCGAGCAGAAAGTCCACCAGGTCGCGACTGTCGTCCGGCGGATCACCGTCGCCCTGGGTGCTGATGACGAGATACAGCAGCCGTTCCGTCTTCAGCTCGCGCAGCGGATAGGCGTCGGCGCGCAGCAGCCGGGCCGGCACGCCCTGCTCGGCCGCCTGCGCGGTCAGGCGCTCGGCCAGGCGTTTGGCGTTGCCGGTCTGGCTGCCGTAGACGATGGTGAGGCGCTCCAGCGGGCCGGGCACGGCCGCGGGCACGGGTGCCACTGTCGCCTGCGCACCGCCGGGACGGGCCCGGGCTAGGCCGGCCATGTAGCCCGACAGCCACCACAGGCGCTCGGTGTCGAGGTCCTCGGTCAGGCGCGCCAGCAGCGCGGCCTGGTCGTCGGCGAGGGGCGGGACGAGGACGGCGGGAACGGACATGCGGCGGCCGGCGGGAGCGAGGCGCGGAGTGCGGAGGTGCAGACTAGACAGCGGCGGCGCACGGCGGAAAGGATCGCTGGGCACGTCCTCATGCCGTCCGGTCATTTCAGTCTGGACGTCTGAACGTCCAGAGTGCAGCCCCGCTCCAGTGTCCTTCCGCCGATGCTTCCGCGCCCCGCTTTGTCCGCCGTCCCGTCCGCATCCGTCCGCCGCGATCGTCGCGCCAGCGCCACGCCCATGCTCGACCATCTCGACCGTCTCGAATCCGCGGCCATGCACATTTTGCGCGAGGCGGTGGCGAGCCTGCGGCGGCCGGTGCTGTTGTACTCGATTGGCAAGGATTCCTCGGTGCTGCTGCACCTGGCGCGCAAGGCGT
>JAJYTR010000010.1:0-41113 GCA_021792975.1 Pseudomonadota bacterium
ACTCCGCGCTGCCACGGAAGAACACATGGCCGTGATCGGCAGCCAACCCGAACGCGTCAAAGCCTACTTTCGCGATCCGAACGTCCGCTATGCCGCTTGAAACTATTTGAGGGCCCGATCAATAGAGCCGCCGTGTGTCGGTGCTCAGGCGCCGATGTCGCGCAGCGGCCTGCCGTCCATCAGGTTGCGTTCGATGTGCTCGAGGCTGACGCCCTTGGTTTCCGGCACCAGCGCCCAGGTGAACAGCAGGAAGGCGGCGTTGAAGGCGGCGTACAGCCAGAACGTCTGCGCGTGCCCGAAATGGTTGAGCAGGGTCAGGAAGGTGGCGCTGACGATGTAGGTGCCGATCCAGTTGGTGACGGTGGACACGCCGATGCCGAAGTCGCGGCCCTTCAGCGGCTGGATCTCCGAGCACAGCGTCCACACCAGCGGCCCGGCGGAGAAGGCGAAGCCCACCACGAACACCAGCAGCATGGCCACCGCCAGCAGGCGCTCGCCCTGCGTCGCCATGCCCATGTGCATCAGCAGGCCGACGATGCCCAGCCCGATGGCCATCACCACGAAGCCGGCATAGAGGATCGGCTTGCGGCCGATGCGGTCCACCAGGCCGATGGCAATGAAGGTGGCCAGCACGTTGGTCAGGCCGACGATCGCGGTGAACCACAGTGACGCGCTGGTGGCGTATCCCATGTCGCCGAAGATGCGCGGCGCGTAGTACATGACCACGTTGATGCCGGTGAGCTGCTGCACGATCTGCAGCGCGATGCCCAGACCCACCGAGCGACGGAAATTGCGGTTGCGCAGGAACAGTTGCCAGCCCTGCTGCGGGGTACGCAGCTGCTCCTCGATCTCGGCGACCTCGCGGCGCGCGCTGGCGTCGTCGCCGCGCAGTTTGTGCAGCACGGCATTGGCGTCGTCATGGCGGCCACGCAGCACCAGCCAGCGCGGGCTCTCGGGCAGGCCCAGCACACCCAGCAGGAACAGCGCACCGGGCAGGGCGATGATGCCCAGCATCCAGCGCCAACTGCCGGTGTAGCCGAAGGCGGTATCGGAGAGGAAGGCGACGAAGATGCCGATGGTGATCATCAGCTGGTAGGTGGAGATCATCGCGCCGCGCCGGTCCTCGGACGCGATCTCGGCGAGGTACAGCGGCGCGGTGAAGGCCGCAATGCCGATGGCCAGGCCCAGGATCAGGCGCGCCCCGATCAGTGCCTCGGGCGACCACGCCGCTGCACAGGTCAGCGAGCCCAGCACGAACAGCGCGGCGCTGAAGATCAGCGAACGCTTGCGGCCGAAGTGCACCGACAGCCACGCCGCCAGTGCTGCACCGATGGCGGCGCCGACGGTCATGAAGCTCACGATCAGCTCGATGGTGCGGTCGCTGACGGCGAAGTCGCGCTGGATGAACTGCTGCGCGCCGGAGATCACCCCCACGTCCAGGCCGAACATCAGCCCGGCCAGCGCCGCCAGCAGGGCGACAAAGGCGGCATGGCGGCGCGCGTCGGCGCTGGCGGTGGCGATGGGCGTGCTCATGGGAAATCCTCGGCGGGCTGCGCGGCAGGCGTGAGGCGCCCCTTATAGCCGAGGGTGCGGGCCGCCGTCGCGCTGCGCCGCGGCGCATTCCATGAATACGTATGCACAGGGCTGCGGCGGTGCGGGCGGCATCGTTACAGTCGCCGCCTGACGTGTGCCCGGCGGGTGCGCGGATCACGACACGCAGTGCCCGCGACCGGCGCGGGCCGGATGGGGAGAGGATGAGCGCCGAAGTCCGCACACAGGAGAACCGACCGGCCGCCCGGACATCGCTCGACGCGCACGCCGATCCGGCCGCGGCGCCGCCGTGGTGGCGCGGCGCGGTGATCTACCAGATCTATCCGCGCAGCTTTGCGGACAGCGATGGCGATGGCGTGGGCGATCTGCCGGGCATCCTGGCGCACCTCGATTACGTCGCCGGTCTGGGTGTGGACGCGATCTGGATCGCGCCGTTCTTCAAATCGCCGATGGCCGACTTCGGCTACGACATCACCGATTACCACGCCGTCGACCCACTGTTCGGCACGCTGGCCGATTTCGACCGGTTGCTGGCCGCCGCGCACGCGCGCGGCCTGCGCGTGATCATCGACCAGGTGCTCAGCCACACCTCGGTCGAGCACGCCTGGTTCCGCGAGAGTCGCGAGAGCCGCGACAACCCGCGGGCCGACTGGTATGTCTGGGCCGATCCCAAACCCGACGGCACGCCGCCCAACAACTGGCTGTCGATCTTCGGCGGCCCGGCCTGGACCTGGGAGCCGCGCCGCCACCAGTACTACCTGCACAACTTCCTCGACGCGCAACCCGACCTCAACTTCCACAACCCCGCGGTGCGCGCGGCGGCGCTGGAAAACGTGCGCTTCTGGCTGGCACGCGGGGTGGACGGGGTGCGTCTGGACGCCATCAATTTCTGCTTCCACGACCGCCTGCTGCGCGACAACCCGCCCAAACCCGCGCACGAACGCACCGGCCGCGGCTTCAGCCCCGACAACCCCTACGCCTACCAGTACCACTGGCACAACAACACGCAGCCCGAGAATCTGATGTTCCTGGAGGAACTGCGTGCCCTGTTGGACCGCTACCCGGGCAGCGCCGCGCTGGGCGAGATCTCCTCCGAGGACTCGCTGGCCACCATGGCCGAGTACACGCAGCCGGGACGGCTGCACATGGGTTACAGCTTCGAACTGCTGACCGACGACTACTCCGCCTCGCACATCCGCGCCACCGTCGAGAACCTCGAGCGCGTGCTGGGCGAAGGCTGGCCATGCTGGGCCATCTCCAACCACGATGTCGCACGCGTGGCCTCGCGCTGGGGCGGCGCGCAGGCGGGTGCCGCGCAGATCGCGCAGATGAGCGCGCTGGCGCTGTCGCTGCGCGGCTCGGTGTGCGTCTACCAGGGCGAGGAGCTGGGTCTGCCCGAGGCCGAGGTGCCGTTCGAGGCGCTGCGCGATCCCTACGGCATCGCGTTCTGGCCCAACTTCAAAGGCCGCGACGGCTGCCGCACGCCCATGCCCTGGAACGACAGCGCGCAGGCGGGCTTCACGAACGGCCGGCCCTGGCTTCCCATTCCGGCCGTGCACCGCCGCATCAGCGTCGCCCGGCAGGAGCGCGACGAAATTTCGGTGCTGCAGCGCTTCCGCCGCTTTCTCACCTGGCGCCGCGGGCAGCCGGCGCTGCGCTGGGGCGTGGTGCACATGCTCGCGACGCCCGAACCGCTGCTGGGTTTCACGCGCTGTCTGGGCGAGGAGGAAATCCTGGTCCTGTTCAACCTCGGTGCCGCGCCCGGCGCGCTGCCGTTGCCGCCGGGGAACTGGACGCCGCTGCCGCACGCCGGACTGGACGCGGGCTCGCTGCAGGGCCGCGAAGTGCGTCTGCCGGCGTACGGCGCGTTGTTCGCCCGTAAGGTTAAAAACCCATGAATACGTATGCACGGGTCTTCCGCCTGCACCGGGTCGGCCTACCATGCCGTTGCATCCCTGTTACGGCGCAGTGACGCCGCGACAGTGGTGCCGCACCGCATACACGCATCGCTCAACTGCAGTTCCCGGAGGGGGAAATGATCCAGCTCAAGCGCAACGTACTGGCCATGGCTCTGGCGTCCACGCTGGGCGTGGCCGCATACGGCGTGGCGCACGCCGCGCCCGCGCCCCAGCGGGGCGCCGGCGGCGGCGCCGCCGCACCGCAGGCCGACACCGCCCAGAACAGCCAGCAGGGCACCACCGCAACCAGCAGCCGCAAGGCCAAGGAGGAAGAGGCCAAGAAGGCCAAGCAGCTCGGTGTGGTCTCGGTGACCGGCTACGTCAGCAGCATCACCAATTCCACGGCGATCAAGCGCTATTCCAGCGAGATCGTCGAGGCGGTTTCGGCCGAGCAGATCGGCAAGCTGCCCGGCGTCAGCATCGCCGACACCCTTGGGCGCCTGCCGGGCCTGGCGGTGCAGACCCTCAACGGCCGTCCGCAGGTGGTGTCCATCCACGGTTTCGGTCCCGACTTCAGCACGGCGCTGGTCAACGGCAACGAGCAGGTCAGCACCGGCAACAACCGCGGCGTCCAGTACGACCAGTACCCAGCGAGCTGGTTCAAGAGCGTGGTGGTGTACCTCACCCCCAGCGCCAGCCTGATGGGCCAGGGCCTGGCCGGCACGGTGGATCTGCAGACCATCCGGCCGCTGGACGAGACCCACCGCATCCTCGCGGGCAACGCGCGCTACGTGTGGAACGACCAGTCCACGCTCTCGCCGGGGCTCAGCAACTGGGGCTACCAGGCCAACGGCATCTATGTCGACCAGTTCTTCCACCACACCCTAGGCGTGGCGCTGGGCGTGGACCTGCAGAAGAATCCCACGCAGATCGAACACCAGCAGCCCTGGGGTTATCCCACCACCTCCACCGGAGCCCTGGTGATCGGTGGTTCCAAGAATTACGGTTTTTCGGACGTGTTCGGCCGTACCGGCCTGCTGGGAACGGTGCAGTGGCGGCCCAACCGCAACTTCACCAGTACGCTGGACATGACCTATGACAACTTCCGCGAGAACCAGTCGGCCAAGGGCATCGAGTTCCCGCTGCTCTGGAGCTCCGCGCAGCTGCAGCCCGGCTACACCGTCAGCAACGGCTTCGTGACCGGCGGCACCTACAGCAACGTCAAGGGGGTGATCCGCAACGACTGGAACCGCAATTACGCCAAGGTCTACAACATCGACTGGAACAACAAGTACCGCATCAACGAGAACTGGTCGGCCGATGTCGACGCCAACTACTCGCGCGCCAACCGCCGCAGCTTCCTGATGGAGTCCTACAGCGGCACCGGCTATACGCCGGCCAACGGCGCCACCGACACCATCGGCTTCAGCGAGCTGGGCAACCAGATGCTGTTCCTCAATCCGTCGCTCGACTACGCCGGCAGCAACATCGTGCTGACCGATCCACAGGGCTGGGGCATGGGTGGCAACCCGCCTATCGTGCAGGCGGGCTTCATCAACGCGCCGCGCACCACCGACTACATCGCCGACCTGCGCGCCAGCCTCAAGCGCGACTTCGACAGCGGTCCGTTCTCCAGCATGCAGTTCGGCATCGACCGCAAGACGCGCAACAAGACCTACTTCATCGAGCAGGATTTCCTCACCCTGCCCAACGGCAGCCAGACCTTCGCCACCAATCCGATCGGCGCGCAGACGGCACCGATCCCGACCTCCGCCCTGGTCAACGGCGGCACCTGCGATCCGCTAGCCTTCATGGGCGTGGGTCCGCAGGTCTGCTACAACCCGCTGTACCTGCTGAACAACGGCTACTACGTGGTGTTCCCCACGGCGCTCTCGTCGATCGGCGTGCCGCCCAACTGGAAGGTGCACGAAGTCGACGTCACGCCCTACATCCAGTTCAACCTCGACACCCATGTCGGCCCGATTCCGCTGACCGGCAACTTCGGCCTGCAGGTGGCGCATACCCTGCAGTCCTCGGCGGGCGAGCGCGTCAGCGCCGGCACTGCCGGCGCCGGCTCGCAGGTGCAGCTGATCCCGGTCGAGGGCGGCACCAAGTACACGCGTTACCTGCCGAGCATGAACCTGATCTTCGGGCTCACCGACAACACCGATCTGCGCGTCAGCGCGGCGCGCGTGATGGCCAAGGCGCGCATGGACCAGATGAACGCCAGTCTGGCCATCAACACCAACATCACCCATCTGCAGTCGACCAATCCCAACCTGGCCTACTTCAGTGCGAATGGCGGCAATCCCAAACTGCTGCCCACCATGGCCGACGACTACAACATCAGCCTGGAGCACTACTTCGAGGGCAACCAGGGCTACTTGGCGCTGTCGGGGTATTTCCTGGAACTGCGCGACTACATCAACCCCAACGCGGCCTACCTTGCGGACTTCACGCCGTTCATCCCCAGCTATCTCAGTCCGGCCCAGCAGCAGCAGCTGGGTACGCCGTTCGGCATCGTCTCCGGCCCCACCAACGACGGCCACGGCAACGTCAAGGGCGTGGTGGCCACGGCCAGCGTGCCGCTGAAGCTGCTGACGCCGGTGCTGGATGGCTTCGGTGTGGTGCTCAGCGCCAACTACACCAAGAGCTCGCTGGTGTACGCCGGCAACCCGACGCCGATCACCGTGCCGGGGCTGTCCAAGTGGGTACTCAACGAGACCGCCTACTACCAGCGCGGCGGCTTCCAGGCGCGCGTCAGCCGCAGCTACCGCAGCAGCTTCCTGGGCGTGGTGGCGGGCATCAGCGCCACGCGCATCACGCAGACCATCCAGGGCGGCAGCACCTACGACGCGCAGGTGAGCTACGCGTTCGACAGTGGCCGCTTCAAGAACCTGACCCTGATCCTGCAGGCCTCCAACCTGACCAACCAGCGGTTCGTCACCTACCAGAACGGCGATTCCCGGCAGGTGCTGAACTGGGAGCAGTACGGGCGCAGCTATCAGCTCGGGGTTTCCTACAAGTTCCAGTGATGTGTGTGTGTGCTTGGGCAATACCCCGCCGCCTGCGCGGCGGGGTTTTTTTGATTCCGCGGGGCGCCACACGGCGCGGTGTCACGGTGCGAGGATGCACGCATGGCGGCGAAACCTCTCGATAGCGTCGTAATCGTCGGCGGCGGCACCGCCGGCTGGATGGCCGCCGCGCTGCTGGCGCGCGCGCTGGGACGCGCGGTGTCGATCACGCTGGTGGAGTCGGAGGAGATCGGCACGATCGGCGTGGGCGAGGCCACCATCCCGCAGATCCGCCTCATCAATGCTTTTCTCGGCCTGGACGAGGATGCGGTGATGCGCGCGTCGCAGGCCACCTTCAAGCTGGGCATCCAGCTCAACGACTGGCTGCGGCCGGGGCATTCCTACCTCCATGCCTTCAGCGACATCGGTCTGCCGCAGGGCGGGGTGCCGTTCCAGCATTACTGGCTGCGCGAGCGCGCGCAGGGCGGAACGCACGACCTGTGGGCTTACTCGCTCAACGCGCAGGCTGCCGTCGCCGGACGCATGGCGCGCCTGGAGCAGGTGGGCGGCGGCCCGCTGACCGGCATGCGCTGGGCCTATCACTTCGACGCCGGTCTGTACGCGCAGCACCTGCGCAAGGTCGCCGAGGACCTGGGCGTGCGCCGCGAGGAAGGGCGCATCGTGGAGGTGGAACTGCGCGGCGAGGACGGTTTCGTCACGGCGGTGAAGCTGGAGCGCGGCGCGCGCATTGCCGGCGAGCTGTTCATCGACTGCTCCGGCTTCCGCGCGCTGCTGATCGAAGGCGCCCTGCACGCCGGCTACGACGACTGGCGGCACTGGCTGCCCTGTGACCGCGCGCTGGCGGTACCCAGCGCGCGCGTCGAGCCGATGCGTCCCTACACCCAGGCCAGCGCGCGCGGCGCCGGCTGGCAGTGGCGCATTCCGCTGCAGCACCGCACCGGCAACGGCCATGTGTACTGCAGCGGGTTCATCGGTGACGACGAGGCTGCGGCAATCCTGCTGGCCAACCTCGAGGGCGAACCGCTGGCCGAACCGCGGCCGCTGCGCTTCACCGCCGGCATGCGCCGGCAGGTGTGGGTGCGCAACTGCGTGGCGCTGGGCCTGGCCGCGGGCTTCATGGAGCCGCTGGAATCGACCACCATCCATCTGGTGCAGTCGGGGGTCGATCGCCTGCTGAAGCTGTTTCCGGATGCGCGTTTCGAGCCCGCCGTGCGCGACGCGTTCAACCGGCAGACGCGCTTCGAGTACGAGCGCATCCGCGACTTCCTGATCCTGCACTACACCGCCAGCGAACGCCGCGACACGCCATTCTGGCGCCACTGCGCCGCCATCGCGCGGCCCGAGAGCCTGCAGCACAGGATCGAGCTGTTCCGCGCCTGCGGCCAGATCTTCCGCGACGGCGAGGAGCTGTTCACCGAGGTGGGCTGGCTGCAGGTGCTGCTGGGACAGGGCGTCGAGCCGCAGGCCTATCACCGTCTCGCCGACGCGCTGGAGCCCTCCCGGTTCCGCGAGTTCATGGGCAACCTGCGCCTGCTGATCCGGCGCGCGGTGGACGGCATGCCCGCGCATGCCGAGTTCGTCGTGCGGCACTGCGCCGCCGGCTGACCCGCGCTACGCCGCATCCCAGCAGTTCCGCTGCAGATACTGGCGGTGCGTGGGCATGGCCGCGGTCGCCTGCACCATCGCCGTACGCAACTCCGCGAGGTAGGGCGCGGCATCCACGCCGCGCAGGTCCGCCAGCAGGTCGTAGCGACGCGGTGCGATGCCCTGGCCGGCCAGTACCGCCAGCCAGTTGCTGTTCTGGAACAGTTCCAGCGGCTCGGCGACCAGCCGTCCGCCGGCACGGAACTGCTCGATCTTGTACGCCAGGGTTTCGGGGATGGGCATGCTGCGCGTGTGCCGCCACAGCGGCGTGTCCTCGCGTTCGATCGCGTGATAATGCAGGATCAGGAAATCGCGGATGCGCTCGTATTCGAGTGCGGTGAGGCGATTGAATTCGCGCGCCGCCAGCGGGTCGAAGTCGCGATCCGGAAACAGCGCCAGCAGGCGCATGAGCGCGGTCTGGACGAGGTGGATGCTGGTGGACTCCAGCGGCTCCATGAAGCCCGCGGCCAGGCCCAGCGCCACGCAGTTGCGATGCCAGAACAGCCGCCGCCGTCCGGCGACGAAGCGCAGCAGGCGTGGCTCGCCCAGCGGCTCGCCCTCGAGGTTGGCCAGCAGGATTGCCGCGGCCTCGTCGTCGCCGATGAACCCGCTGCAGTACACGTGGCCGTTGCCGGTGCGGTGCTGCAGCGGAATGCGCCATTGCCAGCCGGCGCCGCGCGCCGTGGCGCGCGTGTAGGGCGGAATTTCCGCACCGGCGGCGCAGCCTATCGCCACCGCGCGGTCACAAGGCAGCCAGTGCTGCCAGCTTTCGTAGCCGGCGTGCAGGGCGCCCTCGATCAGCAGCGCGCGGAAGCCGGAGCAGTCGATGAACAGCTCGCCTTCGATGCGCGCGCCATCCTGTATGCGCAGCGCGGCGATGAAACCGTCCTCGCCGCGCAGTTCCACCTCGCCGATGCGGCCTTCGACGCGGCGTACGCCGCGTGCTTCGGCGTAGCGGCGCAGGTACTGCGCGTAACGCGTGGCGTCGAAATGATAGGCGTAGTCGAACGTGCTCTGCACGCGCTGGCGGTCGGCCAGCGGGCGTTCGAAGCGGCCGGCCTGCGCCATCACCCAGGCCATGGCGTAGTCCTGGATCGGCGTGCCGTCGCCGCGCGCGCGCTCGCGCAGCCAGTACTGGTGCAGCGGCACCGCGTCGAACTCGATGCCGATCTGGCCGAAGGGGTGGAAGTAGCGCTGCCCGGGGTGCGTCCAGTCCACGAACTCGATGCCCAGCTTGTAGCTGCCGCCGGTGGCTTTGAGGAAATCGTGTTCGTCGATGCCCAGGCTGCGGTTGAACAGCTTGATGGGCGGGATGGTGGCCTCGCCCACGCCGACGGTGCCGATTTCGTCCGATTCGACCAGCGTCACCGTGCCGCCGCCGCGCAGCGCGTGCGCCAACGCGGCCGCGGCCATCCAGCCGGCGGTGCCGCCGCCGAGGATCACGATGCCGTGCAGCGCACGCGCGGCCGCCGCGTCCGTCTCAGCCATGGCTGCGCGGTTCCGTGACCCGATCGCCCGACGCCAGGGCCGGCGTGTTGTATCCCGCGACCAGCCGTGGCGCCACCATCGGTACCGTCAGCATGGTGCTGACCACCGCCATCAGCAACAGCGCGGTGAAGGTGTCGCCGCTGATCAGGCTGCGGTCGAGCAGGATGTTGACGTAGATGATCATGATCAGCGCCTTGGTCTGCAGCAGCCAGCCGATGGTCCAGGCGTCGCCGCGCCGCCAGCCCAGCAGGCGCCCGGCCAGCGCCACACCGGCCAGTTTGCCGGCAATCTCGGCGACGAGCAGCAGCGCGGCGGCGCCCAGCACCGCCGCGCCTCCCAGCGACCAGCCGGTACGCAGCCCGGTGGAGAGGAAGAACACCGGCATCAGTACCAGCAGCACGTGCTCGCGCAGCCAGTCCAGCTGGCGGCGGTCGAACCAGTCGCGGTCCAGCACCATGCCGGCCAGGAACGAACCGACCATGAAATGCAGGCCCGAATGGTCGGCGGCGAAGGCCACCAGCGCCAGCCACACCAGCGCCACGTACCAGCGGTCGGCGGCCGGCAGCGCGCGCAGCAGGCGGCGGAACAGCCAGGCGGCCGGGAAGAACAGCAGCAGGAATGCCGACTGCAGGCCGATGCGGTGCCAGTCCAGCAGGATCAGCGCCAGCACCGCCCAGATCGCCACGTCGTCCAGGCTGGCGTAGCGCAGCACGCGCTGGCCGAAGGGCGTGCGCAGGATGGCCAGTTTGTCCATCAGCAGCACCAGGATCGGCAGCGCCGTCACCGCGCAGGCCATGCCCACGCCCAGCACGAATTGCCAGTCATCGCCGCGCGGCCCGACCCAGCCGCCGCGCCAGACCAGCAACAGCATGGCGGCCGCGGCGCCGAACAGCAGCGGGGTGCCCAGCGCCAGGGCGGCGGTGCTGCCGCATTCGCGGCGCTGGCGCCAGACTTCCTTCAGATCCAGCTCGATTCCGGCCAGCCACACGAACAGCATCACGCCCCACCAGGCCACGCCGTTGAGCGCCAGGATCACCCGCGGCTCGAAAATGCCGTGGTAGAGGGCGGGGAACGCCGCCCCCAGCAGGCCGGGTCCCAGCACGATGCCGGTGAGGATCTGCACCACCACCAGCGGAGCCCAGTAGTCGGTGCGGCCCAGCCGCCAGAGTACATACGGCAGGCCGAAGATGATCGCCAGCGCGATCAGGAAGCGCTCGGTGTCGGTCATGCGGGAGCGGCTCAGGGACCCAGGTCGGCCAGCTCGCGGTAGAGCAGTTCGGGCTGCGGCAGGTTCAGCTCGAGCAGACGCTTGAGGCGCGCGAAGCTGTCGAGGTCGATGCGGTCCCATGCGAACGCCAGCCGGCCCTCGCCGCTGCGCACCAGTTCGACGCCCATGCTCACCGGCAGGCTCTCGAAGATGCGCAGGTCCATGCGGAAACGTGTGCCGGGCGCCGCGCCGCAGTCCGCGGGATGGCTCACCAGCACGCCGCGCAGGGAGAGATCGACGAGCTCCGCATCCCACGAGCCGTCGCGCGCGTACAGCTTGACCGTGCCAGCCAGCGGAACGCGCTGGAAGCGGCGACGGTCGCGGCTGGGTGGTGCATCCATGGCATGACTCCCCGGTGCGGCGATTGTGCGCGGGCCCGGAGGACGCGGCAAGCCCGCGCGATACGGCGCCGCAAGCCTCACAGCGTGCGGTGCAGGATCAGCTCCAGCACGAACTTGCTGCCGAAGAACGCCAGCACCAGCACGGCCATGCCGGCCAGCGTCATGCCCACGGCGCCGCGCCCGCGCCAGCCCCAGCGCCTGCGCCCCAGCAGCAGTGCTCCGAAAACCAGCCAGGCCAGGATCGAGAGCACGGTCTTGTGCACCAGGTGCTGCCGGAACAAGTTGTGCACGAACAGCGCACCGGTGAGCAGGGTGAGGGTCAGCAGCGCGAAACCGGCGGTGATCAGCCGGAACATCAGGCTCTCGGTCAGCGTCAGCGGCGGCAGCGCGGACAGGAACGAGGGCGTGCGGTGGCGGCGCAGCGCGCGCTCCTGGAAGGCCAGCAGCAGCGCCAGCAGTGCCGCGATCGACAGCAGCCCGTAGCTCAGCAGAGCCAGGGTCACGTGCAGCTTGATCGGCCAGTCCAGCGTCTGCGGCACGGTGGGCGGCGCCAGGAACACATCCACCGCGAGCAGCGCCGCCGCCAGCGGATAGACGATCACGCCCAGCGCCGCAACGGGCCGCCACAGGTTGACTATCAGCGTCAGCGCGGCGATCACGCAGGCGATCAGCGACAGTGCCGCGAAAAAGTGCAGATCCAGCGCGCCGCGGTGCGCCCGGACGATCTCGCCGGCCTGTGCCAGCACCGCCAGCGCAGCCAGCGTCACCGTGGCCAGGCGCGGACTGTCGCGGCCATCCAGCACCGGCCGTGCCTGCAGCGCAGCGGCGGCCAGGTACAGCACGATCGCGGCATAGGTCAGCAGCAGCATGCGGCAAGTGTGGCACAGCGCCGGTCGCCCGCGGCGGCGCCGCTATACTGGCCGCTTTGCATCCGGCGGTGCCGCCATGTTCGAAACCCTGACCCAGCGCCTGGGCGCCACCATGGACCGCCTGCGCAGCCGCGGGCGCCTCACCGAGGAAAACATCCGCGAAAGCCTGCGGGAGGTGCGTGTGGCCCTGCTCGAGGCCGATGTCGCCCTGCCGGTGGTGCAGGCGCTGATCGAACGCGTCAAGGTGCGCGCGGTGGGCCAGGAGGTGCTGAAGAGCCTGACCCCGGGCCAGGCGCTGGTGAAGGTGGTGCGCGACGAACTCGCCGCGCTGATGGGCACCGCCAACGCCGCGCTCGAACTGGCCGCTGCGCCGCCCGCCGTGATACTGGTGGCCGGCCTGCAGGGCGCGGGCAAGACCACCACCGCGGCCAAACTGGCGCGGTTCCTCAGGGAGCGCGCGAAGAAGAAGGTGCTGCTGGTCAGCTGCGACGTGTACCGTCCGGCCGCCATCGAGCAATTGCGCGTGCTGGCCGGGCAGGTAGGTGCGGGTTTCGTGCCCGCCGATCCGTCCGCACAGCCCGTGGCGATCGCGCGCGGCGCGCTGGAGCAGGCGCGGCGCGAGGTGGCCGATGCGCTGATCGTGGATACCGCCGGACGTCTCGCCATCGACACTGCGATGATGGACGAGATCAAGGCGCTGCACGCCGCGCTGCATCCGGTCGAGACCTTGTTCGTGGTCGACGCCATGACCGGCCAGGACGCCGCCGTCACCGCCAGGGCGTTCGCCGATGCGCTGCCGTTGACCGGCGTGGTGCTGACCAAGACCGATGGCGACGCGCGCGGCGGCGCGGCGCTGTCAGTGCGCTACGTTACCGGGCGGCCGATCAAGTTCCTGGGTGCCGGCGAGAAAACCGACGCGCTGGAGCCCTTCCACCCCGACCGCCTCGCGCAGCGCATTCTGGGCATGGGCGACGTGCTCAGCCTGGTCGAGGAGGTCGAGCGCAAGGTCGACCAGGACAAGGCGCAGAAGCTGGCGATGAAGGTCGCCAAGGGCAAGCGCTTCGATCTCAACGACATGAAAGACCAGCTCGAGCAGATGCTGGGCATGGGCGGCCTGGCCGGGCTCATGGACAAGCTGCCCGGCGTCTCCAATCTGCCGGAGAGCGTGAAGTCCAAGGTCAACGATCGCGAAGTGCACCGCATGATTGCGGTGATCAATTCGATGACGCGCAAGGAACGCCGCCATCCCGACCTGCTCAACGGATCACGGCGTGCGCGCGTGGCGCGCGGCTCCGGTACGCAGCCGGCCGACGTCAACCGCCTGCTCAAGCAGTACCAGCAGATGGAGAAGATGATGTCGAAGCTCTCGCGCGGCGGCATCAAGGGCATGCTGCGCGGCATGCAGGGCGCACTGCGCGGCAGCGGTCCGCCGTCCGGCATGGGGCCGCGCTGAGTCCCGCCGGAACCCGCCGCGGTGACGACCACGATCGGTTCCGCGCCGGCGGCGTTGTGGGTGCTGGTGCCCGTGTACGACGAGTGCGAGGTCCTGCCCGAACTGCAGCGCCGGCTGGCGGACGTGTTCGCGCGGCTGGATTGCGCGGCGCGCATCCTGTACGTGGATGACGGCAGCCGTGACGGCAGCTGGGCGCAGGTGTGCGCGTTCTCCGCCGCCGATGCGCGCGTGCACGGTATCCGCCTCAGCCGCAACTTCGGCAAGGAGATCGCGCTGACGGCAGGCCTGGATGCGCTGGCGGCGCGCGCGGACCTCGATGCCTGCGTGGTAATCGACGCCGACCTGCAGGATCCACCCGAGCTGATTCCCGATCTGGTGGCGCGCTGGCGCGCCGGCTACGACATGGTCTATGCCACGCGCCGGCGGCGCCTGGGCGAGAGCGGCGCCAAGCGGCTGACCGCCGCGCTGTTCTACCGGCTGATGGACGCGCTTTCGGCCACGCGGATACCGCGCGACACCGGCGACTTCCGCCTGCTTTCGGCGCGCATGCTGCGGGCGCTGGCGGGTCTGCGTGAGCGGCAGCGTTTCATGAAGGGGTTGTTCGCCTGGGTCGGCTATCCGCAGACGCAGGTGCTGTACGACCGCGCGCCGCGCGCGGCGGGCCGCAGCAAGTGGAACTACGGCCGGCTGTGGCGTTTCGCGGTGGAAGGCATCACCTCGTTCTCGACGGTGCCGCTGCGGCTGGCGACCTGGATCGGCATGCTGACGTCCGTGCTGGCCTTCGGCTACGGCGCCTGGATCGTGCTGAAGGTGCTCGTGTGGGGCATCCGCGTGCCGGGTTACGCCTCGCTGATGGTGGCCATCCTGGTGCTGGGTGGCCTGCAGCTGCTGGCGCTGGGCATCATCGGCGAATACGTGGGCCGCACCTATCTCGAAGCCAAGCAGCGGCCGCTGTACCTGGTACAGGACAGCACACCGTCGCGCGCCGGTCGCGCGGGCGCATGAGTGCCGCGGCACGGCGCCGGTTGTGGCTGGGCGCCCTGCTGCTGGCCTGGCTGGTGCTGTGGTTCGCCGGCGCGCAGTCGCGCAGCCTGCTCGAGCCCGACGAAGGCCGCTACGCCGAGGTGCCGCGCGCCATGCTGGCCAGCGGCGACTGGGTCACGCCCCGGTTCGATGGCGTACTGTTCTTCGACAAGCCGGCGCTGCAGTACTGGGCCACAGCGCTGGCCTACGCAGCCTTCGGCATCCACAACTGGACGGCGCGCCTGTGGAGCCTGCTCACCGGGCTGCTGACGCTGCTGGCGGTGGGCTGGACCGGCGCACGCGCGTTCGGACGCACGGCCGGCTGGTGCGCCGCGGCGGTGCTGGGCAGCAGCCTGCTGTGGGTGGTGGGCAGCCATCTCGACACGCTGGATGCGGGGGTGGCCGCGCTGCTGGGCATGACGTTGTGCGCCTTCATTCTGGCGCAGCTGCCCGAAACCGCGCCGCGCGCACGCAGGCTGTGGATGCTGCTGGCCTGGGTGCTGATGGCCGCGGCCTTTCTCTCGAAAGGGCTGATCGGACTGGCATTCCCCGGCGGCGCGCTGTTCTTCTATATGCTCTGGAGCGGACAATGGCGGCTGCTGCGGCGCATGGAGTGGGCCCTCGGCCTGCCGCTGTTCCTGCTGCTGGTGCTGCCCTGGCTGGTGGAGCTGCAGTCGCGCCACGCCCAGTTTCTCGATGACTTCTTCGTGCGCCAGCAGTTTGTGCGCTTTCTCACCGATCGTGACGACCGCCAGCGGCCATTCTGGTTTTTCCCGCTGCTGCTGGTGGTGGGATCTTTCCCGTGGCTGGCGCTGCTGCCGCAGGCATTGCGGATGCCCGCACGGTGCGACGGCTTCGATGCGCGCAGGCTGCTGTGGATCTTGGTGCTGATGATCTTGGTGTTCTTCAGCGTCTCGCATTCCAAGCTGCCGCTGTACCTGCTGCCGGTGTTTCCGGCGGTGGCGATGCTGACCGGCGACGCCATCGCGCGCGCATCGCGACGCTTGCTGGGTGCGGCGCTGGGCGCGGCCGGCCTGATGCTGCCCGTTGCCATCGCGCTGGCGCTGCGCCGGCAGGCGCCGCCCGACCTGCTGCCGCTGGCGGGTTTGTTCGCGGACTACATGCACCGTCTGGCCTGGGCGATGGGTATCGCCGCACTGCTGCTGGCACTGGCCGCTGTGCTGGCCTGGCGCGGGCATCGGCTGGCCGCCGCCGGTGTGGCGGCCTTCACGGGGCTGGGGCTGCTGCAGGCCGCGCTGATCGGCTTCCAGGCACTGGCACCGGCGTACTCGGCGCAGCCGCTGGCACGGGCCATGCGCCCCTGGTTGCGGCCGGATGCGCCGGTGTACATGGTGGACACGCTGCAGCGCGGCTTGCCCTTCTATCTGCAGCGGCCGGTGACGCTGGTGGGCGCCGTCCCCTACGACCTGCGCGACGGCCTGCGCTGGGAGCCCTGGCGCCTGCTGGCGCTGCCGGTCTTCGAGCGGCGCTGGCGCGTGCAGCGCGATGCGCTCGCCGTGCTGTCGCCGGCACGCTACGAAACGCTGCGCGCCCAGGGATTGCCGCTGCGGCCGGTCGCACATGCGTTGCACTGGGTGCTGGTGCGCCATTCCGCTGCGGCGGACGCGCGCGGCATGGATAATCGCGCGTCGTCCGTCACGCCGAAGGCCGCATGCCCGCCCGCTTCCTGGTCTGCCGCTCCGCCATCCACGGCCACGGCGTGTTCGCCCGCGTCGCCATCCCCGCCGGCACGCGCATCCTCGACTACAAAGGCCGGCTGATCACCCATGCCCAGGCCGACCGCCTGTACGGCGACGGCGCCGAGAGCGGCCACACGTTCCTGTTCACCCTCAACGCGCGCTACATCGTCGACGCCAATGTCGGCGGCAACGCCGCGCGCTGGATCAACCACGGCTGCGATCCCAATTGCGAGGCCAGTATCCTCGAGCATCCGAGTGGCGATGCACGACGCGACCGCATCGTGATCGAGGCATTGCGCGACATCGCGCCCGGCGAGGAACTGACCTACAACTACGGCATCGTGCTGGAGGTACCGCACACCCGGCGCCTGAAGAAACTGTGGGCCTGTCGCTGCGGCGCGCGCGGCTGCGCGGGTACGCTGCTGCAGTCGCGGCGTCGGATGCCATGACCGATGGCGCTTGTGCGGCTGCGGTGGCCGGCCTAGCGTCACGTGATCGTCCTCCCGGAGTGCCGCCATGCCGATGCGCAGCCTTGCCCTGGGCCTGGTACTGATGAGCGCCACCACACCGAGTCTCGCGGCCGAGGACGATACCCGCCCCCTGGATGTGCGCGACCTCGTGGCCATGGACCGCGTCGGCGATCCTCAGCTGGGTGCGGACGCGCGCTGGCTGCTGTTCGACGTGCAGCAGGCGGATGTCGCCGCCAACCGCAGCAGCCACGGCGTCTGGGTGCTCGATCGCACCACCGCGGGCGCGGCCCCGCGGCGTCTGGCCGAAGGCAGCCAGCCGCGCTGGTCGGCCGACGGCCGGCGCATCTTCTATCTGGCCAAGGCCGGCGAGCGCATGCAGATCTACAGCATCGCGCCCGAAGGCGGCGGCGCCCGGCAGGTCACCGACCTGCCCGTCGACGTGGAGGGCTTCCGCGTTTCGCCCGACGGCCGGCACCTGGCCGCCTCGCTCGCCGTATTCACCGACTGCCAGGGCGATCTCGCCTGCACGCGGGAGCGGCTCAACGCGCGCGAGGCCGGCAAGGCCAGCGGCCGCATCTACGACAAGCTGTTCGTGCGCCACTGGGACGCCTGGGCCGACGGCCGCCGCAACCAGCTGTTCCTGCTGGCGCTGGACGCGGCCGGCACGGCCGCTGGCGCGCCCAGGCTGCTGACCCGCGGCATCGAGGGCGACGTGCCTTCCAGGCCCTTCGGCGACGACAGCGAGTACGTGTTTTCGCCGGACGGCGGGATGCTGTACTTCAACGCGCGCATCGCCCGCCACGACGAGCCATGGAGCACCAACTTCGACATCTGGCGCGTGGCCATCGAAGGCGGGGCGGCGCCCGAGAACCTCACCGCCGGCAATCCGGCCTGGGACGGCTATCCGCTGGTCTCGCCCGACGGCGGCACGCTGTACTACCTCGCCATGAAGCGTCCCGGCTTCGAGGCCGACCGTTTCGCCATCATGGCCCTCGACCTCGCCACCGGCGCACGCCGGGAGGTGGCGCCCGGCTGGGACCGCTCGGCCGGCGCGCTGGCCATCAGCTCCGACGGCAGCACGCTCTACACCACCGCCGACGAGGCCGGCCAGCATCCGCTGTTCGCCGTGCGTGCGGCCGACGGCATGGTGCAGCGCCTCAGCGGCGAGGGCACAGTGCGCGGCTTTGCACCGGACCGCGACGGCGGAGTCATCGCCGCCTGGCAGGACTTCACCCATCCCGCCAACCTCTATCGCGTCGAGCCCGGCGGGGAGCCACGGCAGCTCACGCGTTTCAACGAGGCGCGTCTGGCGAGGCTGCGCTTCGGCAGGGCCGAATTCTTCCGCTTCAAGGGCTGGAACGGCGAGCCGGTGCAGGGGTACGTGATGACGCCGGCGGACTTCCGGCAGGGCGGGAAGTATCCGGTGGCCTTCCTGATCCACGGCGGTCCGCAGGGCGCCTGGACCAACGAGTTCCACTACCGCTGGAATCCGCAGGTGTATGCCGGCGCCGGGTTCGCGGTCGTGGCCATCAATTTCCACGGTTCCACCGGCTACAGCCAGGCTTTCACCGACGCCATCTCCGGCGACTGGGGCGGCAAGCCGCTCGTCGACCTCAGGCGCGGCTGGGCAGCGGCGCTGAAGAAGTATCCGTTCCTCGACGCCGGCCGCGCCTGTGCGCTGGGCGCCAGCTACGGCGGCTACATGGTGTACTGGATGGCCGGCAAGTGGAACGCGCCGTGGAAATGCTTCGTCGGCCACGACGGCGTGTTCGACAGCCGCAGCATGTATTACGGCACCGACGAACTCTGGTTCGAGGAGTGGGAGCACCGCGGGCCGGAATACGGACACCCGCAGCACTACGAACGATTCAACCCGTTGCGTCACGTCAAGGACTGGCGCGTGCCGATGCTGGTGATCCACGGCGGTCTGGACTTCCGCATTCCCGACACTCAAGGTCTGGCCGCGTTCACCGCGCTGCAGCGGCGCGGCATCCCCGGCCAGTTCCTGTATTTCCCCGACGAGAACCACTGGGTGCTCAAGCCCGCCAACAGCATCCTCTGGCACGACACCGTGCTGCAATGGATGCAGCGCTGGACGGCGCCGGACTGACGGCGTCCGCGGCGCGGCGTTCGCCCGTTCCCGGCCGGCGCACTCGCCTTCTCGATTGATGTCATCCCGGTCGGCCGCAGGGCCGGACCGGGATCCGGACCCTCGTGCCCGCAGGACCGATGGCAGCGGACTCCGCGGCTTCGACCCGCGCGGCCGCGTGCGTCGCTCAGACCGGTACGGTCTCGATGCGATCGACGCCGCGCAGTCCGCGCGGCAACAGCCCGCCGCGGCTGGCACGCGCGCCGCCGTAATTCACGAGGTCGGCCCATTTGAGGGTGAGCTTGCGCTGGCCGGCGTACAGCGCCACCGCGCCGCCCTCGTCCACCACCGCGATGCCCACCACGGTTTCGCCGTCGCTGCCGCGCTTGGCCCTGGGGATCTCGATCAGCTTGAGGCCCTTGCCGCGCTCCAGTTCGGGCAGTTCGGCCACCGAGAACATCAGCAGGTGCCCGGCGCTGGTGACCACGACGATGCGGTCGCGCGCACCGTCCTGCACGTATGCGGGTTCCAGCACGCGCGAGCCGTCGTCGAGGTTGATTGCCTGCTTGCCGGCCTTGTTGCGCCCGCTCAGGGCCTCGATCGTGGTGACGAAGCCGTATCCGGCGCTGCTGGCCAGCACCAGTTTCTGCTGCGCCTCGCCGAGCGCCAGCGCCTGTACCTGCGCGCCGGCCGGCAGGGTGAAGCGGCCGGTCAACGGCTCGCCGTTGCCGCGCGCCGAAGGCAGCGTGTGCGCCGGCGTGCCGTACGCGCGCCCGCTGCTGTCGATGAAGATCGCCTGCTGCGTACTGCGTCCGCGCGCGGCGGCGAGGAAGGCATCGCCCTCGCGGTAGCCCAGCGCGGCGGCGTCGACCTCGTGGCCTCTGGCGGCGCGCACCCAGCCTTTCGCGCTCAACACCACCGTGACCGGTTCGCTGGCGATCAGCGCGGTTTCGTCCAGCGCCTGCGCGGCTTGGCGCGCCACCAGCGGGCTGCGGCGGGCGTCGCCATACTGCTCCGCGTCCTCACGCAGTTCGTCACGGATCAGCCCGCGCAGCTTGGCCGGCGATTTCAGCAGCACGCTGATGCGCGCTCGTTCATGCTCGAGCTGGTCGCGCTCGGCGTCGAGCTTCATCTCTTCCAGCCGCGCCAGCTGGCGCAGGCGCGTTTCCAGGATGTAGTCGGCCTGCAGCTCGCTGAGCGCGAAGCGCTGCATCAGCACGGATCGGGGCTCGTCCTCGCCGCGCACGATGCGGATCACCTCGTCCAGGTCGAGAAACGCGATGCGCAGGCCCTGCAGCAGGTGCAGGCGGCGCTCGATGCGCTCCAGGCGGTGGCGCAGGCGGCGCAGGACCGTGTCGGTGCGAAAGCGCAGCCATTCCAGCAGCAGGCTGCGCAGATCCTTCACCTGCGGCTTGCCGTCCAGGCCGATCACGTTGAGGTTGACGCGGAAGCTCCTTTCCAGATCCGTGGTGGCGAACAGGTGCTGCATCAGCCCGTCGGCATCGACGCGGCTGGAGCGCGGCACCAGCACCAGCCGCACCGGGTTCTGGTGATCGGACTCGTCGCGCAGGTCTTCCAGCAGCGGCAGCTTCTTCGCGCGCATCTGCGTGGCGATCTGCTCCATCACCTTGGCAGGCGATACCTGGTAGGGCAGGGCGGTGACGACGATGTTGCCGTCCTCGCGGGTGTACACGGCGCGCGCACGCACCGAACCGGTACCGCACCGGTACATGTCGCGCAGCTCGTGCGCGGGCGTGATGATCTCGGCGGCGGTGGGGAAATCCGGGCCGTGCACGTGCCCGCACAGGTCCTCCAGCGTGGCCTCAGGATCTTCCAGCAGGCGGATGCAGGCGCTGGCCACTTCGCGCAGGTTGTGCGGCGGGATATCGGTGGCCATGCCCACGGCGATGCCGGTGGCGCCGTTGAGCAGCAGATGCGGTACCCGCGCCGGCAGCCACGAGGGTTCCTGCAGCGTGCCGTCGAAGTTGGCCGACCACTCCACCGTGCCCTGGCCCAGCTCGGACAGCAGCAGTTCGGCGAAAGGAGTCAGCCGCGATTCGGTGTAGCGCATCGCGGCGAAGCTCTTGGGATCATCCGGCGAGCCGAAGTTGCCCTGGCCGTCGATCAGCGGGTAGCGATACGAGAACGGCTGCGCCATCAGCACCAGGGCCTCGTAGCAGGCCGAATCGCCATGCGGATGGAACTTGCCGATCACGTCACCCACCGTGCGCGCGGATTTTTTGGGCTTGGCGCCGGCATCCAGTCCCAGTTCGCTCATGGCGTACACGATGCGCCGCTGCACCGGCTTCAGACCGTCGCCGATGAACGGCAGGGCGCGGTCCAGCACAACGTACATCGAGTAGTCGAGGTAGGCTCGCTCGGCGTACTCGCGCAACGGGATCTGTTCGAAATTGGCCTGGGGGCTCATGCGTCTCGGCGAGGGCCACGGAGAGGCAGGCATTATAGGCGGCCGCGTTCACCGGGCCTGCGCGTGGCGCGCGTACACTGCCGCGCATGAGCGAGCGTTTCGAACTCGTCGCCCCCTACGCGCCGGCCGGCGACCAGCCCGAGGCCATCGCGCGGCTGAGCAGCGGGTTCGAGGCGGGGCTGGCGCACCAGACGCTGCTGGGCGTCACCGGCTCCGGCAAGACCTACACCATCGCCAACGTGGTGGCGCGGGTGCAGAAGCCCGCCCTGGTGCTGGCGCACAACAAGACGCTGGCGGCGCAGCTGTACGGCGAGTTCAAGGCGTTTTTCCCGCGCAACGCCGTGGAGTACTTCGTCAGTTACTACGATTACTACCAGCCGGAAGCCTACGTACCCGCCTCGGACACCTACATCGAGAAGGATGCCAGCCGCAACGAGCACATCGAGCAGATGCGGCTGTCGGCGACCAAGGCGCTGCTGGAGCGGCGCGACGCGCTGATCGTGGCCACGGTGTCCTCGATCTACGGCCTGGGCGATCCGGGCGAGTACTTCCGCATGGTGCTGCACCTGGTGCGCGGCGACCGCATCGACCGGCGCGAGCTGATCCGGCGCCTCACCGAGATGCAGTACACGCGCAACGAGCTGGCACTGGAACGCGGCAGCTACCGCGTGCGCGGCGAGATGGTGGATGTGTTCCCCGCCGAGAACGAAAGCGAGGCACTGCGCATCGAGCTGTTCGAGGGCGAGATCGAGAACCTGGCCCTGTTCGACCCGCTCACTGGCGCGGTCACCCGCCGTCTGCCGCGCTATACGGTGTATCCGGGATCGCATTACGTCAGCACGCGGCGTACCGTGCTGCAGGCGATCGACACCATCAAGGACGAACTGCGGGAACGGCTGGCCCAGCTGCACGCGGCCGGTCGCCTGGTCGAGGCGCAGCGCCTGCAGCAGCGTACGCAGTTCGACCTGGAGATGCTGGCCGAAGTGGGTTACTGCAACGGCGTCGAGAACTACTCGCGCCATCTCACCGGCCACATGCCCGGCGAGCCGCCGCCCTGCCTGTACGACTACCTGCCGGCCGACGCGCTGCTGGTGGTGGACGAATCGCACGTCACCATCCCGCAGTTGGGCGCCATGTACAAGGGCGACCGCTCGCGCAAGGAAACCCTGGTGGAGTTCGGCTTCCGCCTGCTCTCGGCGCTGGACAACCGGCCGCTGAAATTCGAGGAGTGGGAACGCCGCGCGCCGCGCACCATCTTCGTGTCGGCCACGCCGGGCTCGTACGAGCTGCAGCATTCGCGCGGCGAAGTGGTCGAACTGGTGGTGCGGCCCACCGGCCTGGTCGATCCGCGGATCGAGGTGCGCCCGGCACGCACCCAGGTGGACGACCTGCTGGGCGAGATCCGCGCACGGGTGGCGCAGGGCGACCGCGTGCTGGTGACCACGCTGACCAAACGCATGGCCGAGAACCTCACCGAATTCCTCGACGAGCACGGCGTGCGCGTGCGCTACCTGCACTCGGACGTGGAGACGGTGGAGCGCGTGGAGATCATCCGCGACCTGCGCCTGGGCGCCTTCGACGTGCTGGTGGGCATCAACCTGCTGCGCGAGGGGCTGGACATGCCGGAAGTCTCGCTGGTGGCGGTGCTGGACGCCGACAAGGAAGGTTTCCTGCGCTCGACCACCTCGCTGATCCAGACCGTCGGCCGCGCCGCGCGCAACCTGCGTGGCACCGCGATCCTCTACGCCGACACGGTAACGCCCTCGATACAGGCCGCCATTGACGAGACCGCGCGCCGGCGCAACAAGCAGACCGCATACAACGAGGTGCACGGCATCACTCCACGCGGCGTGCAGACCGCCGTCCGCGACATCATGGAAGGCGCACGCGAGCCTTACGCCGCACCCAGGGCCCGGGGACGCGGCCGCGTGGCCGCGGCATCGGTCGCGCCGCCGTGCGTGGCCGAAGCGCTGCCACCTGCGCAGATGGCCGCCGAGATCAAGCGCCTGGAAGCCGCCATGCTGCTGCACGCCGAGAACCTCGAGTTCGAGGAAGCGGCGCGATTGCGCGACGAGATCGCGCGCCTGCGCAGGATGCAGCCGGCGGCCTGAACGACGCTGCGCGTCCGTCAGCGTGGCGTGCCGGGCGTGCCGATACGCTGCCAGGTCCGATCGGCCAGCACCGCATCCCAGGGAAACCGCGGACCAGGATCACGCTTGCGCCAGACCTGCTGCGTGGCGTCATCGCTGGCCGGAACGCGCGTGCGATCGAGATCCTCGTGGCCGGCGATGCGGCGCAGGCCGGGCAGCCGTGCCTGCAGGTCACGCAACAGCACCAGCAGGGCATCGATCTGGGCCGCAGGGTACGGTTCGCTCATCGATTGATGGCGCGTGTCCAGCCAGTGCGGCCAGCGGCCGCGGTTGATCAGTTCGATGCCGATCGCGTGCTCATTGTGACCGCGGATGTGGTGCGCCACGCGCGTCTCCTGCACGAAGCGGTAGCCGCTTCCGTCGCGGTCGATGTAGTAGTGCCCGCTGTTGCCGGTGCCGTCCGCGTACAGGACGCGCTCGCCGTACTCGCGCGCCGCGGCCAGATCGGGCAGTTCGGTGCAGTGGATCACCACCAGGTCGATTGCCGGGGCGGTGCGCGCGGCCAGTCGTTCCGCATACGGCAGGGGCCAGTCGAGGATGGGCGGCATGGACGGAGTGTGGCATGCGCCGGGGATCGGCGGGTGCGACCGCGCTGATACCATCGGCGCATGACTTCTTTTCCTCCTCTCGCGGCCGCACCCCGACGGTGCGGCGGCGCGGCGTCATGAGCGCGGCACGCGGCCGTGTGGTGCTGTCGCACGGCATGGACAGCGGCCCGCAGGCGGTCAAGATCGGCGCTCTGGCCGACGTGGCCCGACAACTGGGCTGGAATCCGCTGCTGCCCGACTATCGCGATCTGGACGCGCAGGGGCTGGCCGCCGCTGCTGCGCCGCGCCTGGCGCGTCTGCTGGCGCTGATTGCGGACGGCGTGCCCTGCGTCCTGGCCGGCTCCAGTTTCGGCGCGTTCGTCTCCGGCCTGGCCTCGCTGCAAAGTGCGCCGCGCGGCCTGTTCCTGCTGGCCACGCCGCCGCTGATCCCGGGATTTGCGCAGCCATTCGCCTTGCGCGAGGGGGTGCCGGCGTGCCTGGTGCATGGCTGGCGGGACACGTTGTGTCCGGTGGAGGCGGCGTTCGATCTGGCCCGACGTTACCGTGCCGAGCTGCTGCTGCTGGATGACGACCACAGGCTCTCGTCGCAGGTGCAGCCGATCGCCGACCACTTCCGGCATTTTCTCGCGCGCATCGCGGCATGAGCGGAATGTTTGTCACCTGTGCGCGCGGCCTCGAGGAGCTGCTGCGCGACGAAATCGCCGCGCTCGGCATCGCACCGGCGCGTGCCACGGTAGCCGGCGTGCACGCCGAAGGCGATCTGGCGGCGGCGTATCGCGTCTGCCTGCTGTCGCGCCTCGCCAGCCGCGTGCTGTGGCCGCTGGCGCGCTTCGCCGCCGCCGATGCGCGCGCGCTGTACGCCGGCGTGCAGGCGATCGACTGGTCGGCACATCTGGCGCCGGCGGGATCGCTGGCGGTCGACGCCAACGTGGCGCAAAGCGCGCTGGCGCACAGCCTGTTCGCGGCACAGACGGTCAAGGACGCCGTCGTCGACCAGCTGCGCGAAGCGCACGGGCTGCGGCCCGACGTGGACCGCGAAGATCCCGACCTGCGCATCAATCTGCATCTGCACCGCGACCAGGCGGTGCTCTCGCTGGATCTCTCCGGCGCACCGCTGCACCAGCGCGGCTGGCGCCGGCAGCAGGGCACCGCGCCGCTGAAGGAGAACGTGGCCGCGGCGCTGCTGCTGCGTGCGCACTGGCCGCAGATCTACGCCGGGGGCGGGCTGCTGTTCGATCCACTGTGCGGTTCCGGCACGCTGCTGATCGAGGGCGCACTGATGGCGGCCGGCGTTGCGCCGGGCCTGGCACGCGCGCGTTTCGGCTTCGAGGGCTGGCGCGGCCACGATGCGGTGCTGTGGCAGCAGTTGCGCAGCCAGGCCGAGGTGCAGGCACGGGCTGCGCTGGCCGCGCTGCGTCCGGTGTTCCATGGCCGCGACCGCGACCCGGACGCACTGGCCGCCGCGCGCGGCAACGCGCAGCGGGCGGGCGTGGCCGGTTTCATCCATCTGGAACGCGGCGACGTCGCGCATATGCTGCCGCCGGCCGCGGAGGCGGGCGGCCTGCTGGCGGGCAATCCGCCGTACGGCGAGCGGCTGGGCGAACGGCAGGAAGTGCTGGCGCTCTACCGCACGCTGGGCGAGCGCCTGCGCGAGCACTTCGCCGGCTGGCGTGCGGCTTTGCTGTTCGGCGAGCAGGGCGATGGCCACATGCTGGGACTCAAGCCTGTGCGCACGCAGCGGCTGTACAACGGCGCGCTGGCCTGCACGCTGCTTCAGTTCGAGATTCGCGGCGCCGGGGTCGCGCCCGCCGCCGAAACCACGTCCCCGCCGCTGCCGGCCGCGGCACAGATGGTGTTCAACCGCCTGCGCAAACGCCACGGACACCTGCGCAAGCGCCTGGCACGCGAGCGCATCGATTGTTTCCGCTGTTACGACGCCGACCTCCCGGAATACGCCGCGGCCATCGACGTCTATCACGGCCGCGACCTCGGTGCGTCCGCTGCCGCCGCACCCGCGGACGCACCCGTCCGGCGCTGGCTGCACGTGCAGGAATACCAGGCACCCGCCGGCATCGATCGCGCCGTGGCAGCGGCACGGCTGCAGGATCTGCTGCGCGCCGCAGGGCGCGCGTTCGAGGTGCCGCGCGCACGCATCGCCCTCAAGATCCGCGCGCGCGGCCGTGGCGGCGCGCACTACGGCCGCATGGACGAACGCGGGCAATGGCTCGAGGTGAGCGAATGCGGCCTGCACTTCCGCGTCAATCTGTTCGATTACCTCGACACCGGTCTGTTCCTCGACCACCGCAACGTGCGGGTGCGGCTGCGCGAGCTGGCGGCCGGCCGCCAGGTGCTCAACCTGTTCGCCTACACCGGAACCGGCAGTGTCTGCGCGGCCGCAGGCGGCGCGCGCAGCACCACGAGCGTGGATCTGTCCGCCACCTATCTGGAATGGGCGGGCTGGAATCTGCTGCGCAACGGGTTCCGTGGCGACGCGCACCGGCTGGTGCAGGCGGATGCACGCGCATTCCTGCAGGCCGACACGCGCCGCTACGGCCTGGTCTACGTGGATCCGCCGACCTTCTCCAATTCCAAGCGCGCCGAGGATTTCGATGTGCAGCGCGACCACGTCGGACTGCTGCGCGCCTGCGCGGCCCGGCTGGAGTCCGGCGGCATCATCGTGTTCTCGAACAACTTCAGGCGGTTCCGTCTCGATTCCGTCGCGCTGTCCGATGCCGGTCTCGAAGTGGAGGACTGGTCGGCGGCCAGTGTGCCGTTCGATTTCGCGCGCCGCGGCGGCATCCACGGCTGCTGGCTGCTGCGCACGCGCTGAATGCCGTGCGCCGCGCCCGGCGCGGTTCAAAGCGTGTTCATCGCCGCCGGTGAAGCATGTGCCTGCAACCGGAGAACCCTCATGAACGCATCCTCGCAAGGTAAACGTCGCTGGGCTCTGGGCCTGCTGGCGGGCCTGGCCGTGCTGGCCGCACCGGTGGCGATAGCCGACCCGCTGGGTTTCAGTCTGGGCCTGTTCGGACCGGGCTATGGCATCAGTTACTCGGGCTGTGGCGGCCGTTGGTGCGACGGGCGCGGGTTCGTAAGCGCCTATGTGAGTTCAGGCTGGGGCTGGGGCGACGATGACAATGGTCCGGTCTACTATGCGCCCGCCTATTATCAGCCGGCCCCCGTCTACTACTCGCGGGTGATCTATCGCCAGCCGGTCGAGCGCGTGTATTACTCCGAAGAAGGCTGGCGCGGCCGTTACTGGGAGGACCGCGGCTGGCGCGATCGCGGCTGGCGTGAGGGCGACGGCTGGCGCGGCCGCGAGGGCTGGCACCGTGACGGCGAGGGTGGCTGGCGCCGCGGCGGCGACCATGGCTGGCGGGGCCGGGACGGACACGGCGACCGCCACGGCGGCGACCGCGGCTATTGGCGCCACGATCACGGCGGCGGCCACTGACCGTCGCCGCGCGGTTCGCGCCGCTGCTCTGGCGGCAGCATTCAGTCGCCGCCGAGCATTCTGCGCACCGGCGCGAAGCTGCGCCGGTGCTCCGCGCAGGGGCCCAGTCTGCGCAGCGCCTGCAGGTGCATCGGCACCGGGTAGCCCTTGTGCAGGGCGAAGCCATAGCCCGGATAGCGGGCGTCCAGCGCGATCATGTGCCGGTCGCGCGCCACCTTGGCCAGAATCGAAGCGGCGCTGATTACCGCCTCGGTAGCGTCGCCGCGCACCAGGGCGCGTGCGGGGCAGGGCGGATCGCGCGGCAGGCGGTTGCCGTCGACCAGTGCCAGCGCGGGCGGCGGTGACAGCGCACGCAGTGCGCGCGTCATACCGGCCAGCGTGGCTTCGAGGATATTGAGCCGGTCGATCTCGGCGGCGCTGACGAATTCGATGTGCCACGCCAGGGCGCGGTCCCGGATCGCGTCGAACAGGGCCTCGCGGCGCGTGGCGGGGAGGACTTTCGAGTCGGCCAGTCCGGCGATGGAGCGCCGCGGATCGAGCATGACCGCGCCCACCACCACCGGTCCGGCCAGCGGGCCGCGGCCGGCTTCATCCACGCCAGCCACCCTCTCCGCCACGGGGATGCCGGTGCCGGCGGACAGGCCGCCGGCGGCGGGACGGCCGCGCTTCATGGTGCAGCCTCGATCAGATCACCCAGGGCCTCCGCCGCGGCCTCTGCCGCACCGCGGCCGCCGGGCGCGCGCAGCGCCTCGTGCAGGGCCGGGAAAGCAGCGCGTTGCGCCTGTGCCTGCCGGGCGCCGTCCAGCAGCGGCAGCAGCGCTTCGGCCAGCCGGGGCGCATTGCAGTCGCGCTGCATGAACTCCGGGACCAGGTCGCGGCCGGCCAGGATGTTGGGCAGGCTGTAGCGTGTGGTGCGCAGCAGGCCCAGATGCCGCACGAGCATGTGGGTCAACGGCGCGATGCGGTATGCCACCACCATGGGGCACCGCGCCAGTGTCGCTTCCAGCGCGGCGGTGCCCGAGGCCAGCAGCGCCGCATCGGCGGCGCGCAGCAGCAGGTCCGCCCGTCCGTCCAGCAGGCGCACGCGCACCGGCGGCAGCTTGCGGTCACGCAGCGCCGTCTCGACCGCGGGCCGCAGCGCAGGGCGCGCCACCGGCAGCACCACCTGCAGCCGCGGGCGTGCGGCCAGCAGCTGCCGGGCCGCGTCGAGGAACGGCGGCAGCAGGCGCGTCAGTTCGCCGCCGCGGCTGCCGGGCAGCAGCGCCAGCAGAGATGCGGCGTCGTCCAGCCCCAGCGCGCGCCGTGCAGCCATGCGGTCCGGTCCACCGTCGAAGCGGTCGGCCAGCGGGTGACCGACGAAGCGGGCGTCCACGCCGTGACGGGTGTAGATCGGCGGTTCCATCGGAAACACGCACAGCACGCGCGCGGCGCTGCGGCCGATCGTGCGCGCGCGCCTCTCGCGCCAGGCCCACACGGAAGGGCTGACGTAATGCGCGGTCCGCAGGCCGGCGCTCCGCAGGCGCCGTTCGACCGCCAGATTGAAATCCGGCGCATCGATGCCCACGGTCAGCGTGGGCCGTTCCTGCAACAGCCGACGCAGCAGCGCGCGGCGCAGCCGCAGCAGCCGCGGCAGGTGCCGCAGTACCTCGGCAAGACCCATCAGCGAAAGCTCGCCGATGTCGTGCCAGCATTCCAGGCCCTGCGCGCGCATGTGCGCGCCGCCGATGCCGGCGAAGCGCGCGTGCGGGAAGCGCCGCCGCAGCGCGGCCAGCAGGTCGCCGCCCAGCAGGTCGCCCGAGGCCTCGCCCGCCAGCAGCGCGATCAGCGGACCCGGACTGCAGCAGCCGTGCGCGGACTGCACAAGCCGGGCTCAGCGCACCAGCGGTCGCTGGCTGGCCTCGATGAAGCGCGACATCAGCGCCACATCCGCGCTGTCCTGCGCCAGTTCATCCAGGCGCGCGCGCGCTTCGGCGAGACTGAGACCCGACATGTACAGCGCCCGGTAGGCGCGCTTGATCACGGCGATGCGCGTGCCGTCGAACCCGCGGCGCTTCAGCCCCTCGATGTTGACCCCGCGCGGCTCGGCGAATTGCCCAGCCACGTAACAGAACGGCGGCACGTCGCGGTTGATCGCGGCGTACATGGCGGCGAAGGCGTGCGCGCCGATGCGACAGAACTGGTGCAGTCCGGCGAAGCCGCCCATGATGACGTGGTCGCCAACCTCGACGTGCCCCGCCAGCGTGACGTTGTTGGCCAGCACGGTGTGGTCGCCCACTACGCAGTCGTGCGCGATATGCACGTAGGCCATGATCCAGTTGTCGTCGCCGACGCGCGTGACGCCGCCGCCTTCGCGCGTGCCGCGGTTGATGGTCGCGTACTCGCGGATGGTGTTGCCGGCGCCGATCACCAGCTCGGTACGTTCACCGGCGTACTTCTTGTCCTGCGGCGCGCCGCCGATGGCCGCGAAGGCGGCGATGCGGTTGCCCGGTCCGATGCGCGCAGGACCCTCGATGACCACGTGCGGACCGATGATGCAGCCGGCTCCGATCTCGACTTCGGGACCGATGATGCTGTAGGGACCGACTTCGACGTCCGCGGCCAGACGCGCACCACGATCGACCAGGGCGGTGGCGTGCACGCTCACGCCGCACGGCCCGCGCACATCAGCTCACAACTGGCCACCTCGTGGTCGCCCACGCGGGCGCTGGCCTCGAACAGGCCCATCCCGCGCAGCATGCGCCGGAGCGTGACGTGCAGGTCGAGGCGGTCGCCTGGCCCGACGGTGCGGTTGAAGCGCGCCTTGTCCACTTTCACGAGATAATAGAGATCGTCGCCGCGGCCGCCGTCCGCACCGCCGCGCGAGAGGCCCACCAGCAGGCCCGACGCCTGTGCCAGCGCCTCGATGATGAGCACGCCCGGCATTACCGGATGACCAGGAAAGTGGCCCTGGAAATAGGGTTCGTTGACGCTGACGTTCTTCAGCGCATGGATGTGCACGCCCGGTTCCAGCGCCAGCACCCGGTCCACCAGCAGGAACGGATAGCGGTGCGGCAGCAGCCTCTGGATGGTCTCGATATCCACCGGCAGGGTGACGGCGGTGCTCATGGACGCGGTCCTTTTTCCAACGCGGCCAGCCGGCGCGCGATGTCGTCGAGTTGCCTGATGCGCACGGTATTGCGTCGCCACAGGCGGTTCTCCTGCAGCGGTGCACCCGAGGAGTATTCGCCGGGCTCACGGATCGAGTGGGTCACCAGGCTCATGGCGGTGATCGTAACGCGATCGCAAACTTGCAGGTGACCCAGCACGCCGGCGCCGCCGCCGATCAGGCAGTGGCGACCGATGTGCGCGCTGCCGGCCACCGCGGCGCAGCCCGCCATGGCGGTGTGCGCGCCGATGTGCACGTTGTGGGCGATCTGAATCTGGTTGTCGAGCCGCACGTCCTCCTCGAGCACGGTGTCCTCGAGCGCGCCGCGGTCGATGGTGGTGTTGGCACCGATCTCGCAGTCGTCGCCGATCCGCACGCCGCCCAGCTGGGGCACCTTTTCCCACTGCATGCCGGCCCAGGCCAGGCCGAAGCCGTCGCTGCCCAGCACGGCGCCGGGATGGATGCGCACGCGCGCGCCCAGGTGCACGCGCAGCGCCAGCGTCACCCGCGCCACCAGGTACGACTGCGGGCCGACCGTGCAGTCCGGTCCGATCACGCACTGCGGTCCGATCACCGCGCCGGCGCAGACGCGGGAACCGGCGGCCACGAAGCATTGCGCGCCGATGCTGGCGCCGGCCTCGATCACCGCGCCGGGCTCCACGACGGCGCTGGCGCTCACCCCGGGTGCCGGCGCAGGCAGGCGTTCGAACAGCGCCGCGATGCGCGCGAACGCCAGATAGGCGTCGGCAGCGACCAGCGCCGCCGCCGGACAGTTTTCCGCGCTGGCGGCATCCAGCACCACGGCACCCGCGCGCGTGCCGGCCAGCTGCGCCGCATAGCGGGGATTGGCCAGGAATGCCAGTTGGCTGGGGCCGGCACCGGCCAGCGTGCCCACCCCGTCGATACGACGCGCACCTTCGCCGCGCAGGGTCAGGCCGAAACGCCGCGCCAGCTCATCCAGACGGTAGCCGTCGGCGCCCGCAGCGGTCATGTGCCGGCCTCAGAACGCGGTTCCGAAAGTGAACTGCAGATGATTGATATAGGGCGCATCCGCAGGGCTGTAATGGATCGGGAAGGCGTAGCTGATGTTGATCGGACCGATCGGCGCGCGCCACTGCAACCCGATGCCCGCCGACGATGCCAGTCCGCCCCAGTGGAACTGGCTGTAAGTGGAGAACACGTTGCCCATGTCGTAGAACAGCGCCACGCGCGCGGTATTGCTGTTTTTGAGGAAGGGCAGCGGCAGGAACAGGTTGGCGCTGCCGAGCACCTTGAAGGCGCCGCCGATGGGCTGCGCATTGTAGTAGCCCGGCACGACCTCCTTGGGCCCCAGCGTGTCGTACTGGAATCCGCGCACGTCGGTCACGCCGCCGGCGTAATAGTTTTTCCAGAACGGAAACGCGAGATTGGAACTCTTGCCGTAGGTATTGCCGTAACCGACGCTGGCGGAAAGGCCGAGCACGAAGCCCTTGGGCAGTGGGAAGTAGTTGCTGCTCTGCGCCGAGAGTTTGTAGTACTCGACCGTGGAGCCCGGCATGGCGATTTCCGCGCCGATGTACTGCAGGCCGCCGGTGCTGGGGGTGAAATACTGGTTGCGGGTGTCGTGCGCGTAGGAGATGGTGGTCGTCCACGCGTGGATGGTCTTGTGGCCGACCTGGTTCTGGTAGTCGATCAGCGACTGCGGGGTGATGCTGGGGAAGACGTTGATGTAGTTGCTGCTGAGTCCGACGCCGAGGTTGATGGTGTCGGTCTCGGTGATCGGAATGCCGATGTAGGTGCTGAACGCCTTGGTGTTGTAGAGATATGAGGCGATGCCGGCCTGGCCCTGGTTGAGTTCGGTGTAACTGAGGTCGTAGCCCAGGCTGATGCCGTTCTCGGTGAAATAGGGGTCGAGGTAGCTGAAGACGTAGGACTTCAGATAGCTGCTCTGCTGGACTTGCGCCGAGATCTGCTTGCCGGTGCCGAGGAAGTTGCGCTCGGACACCGACACGCTGCCGATCAGGCCGGTGATCTGCGCGTAGCCCAGGCCGAACTGCAGCGCACCCGAGGGTTCCTCCTTGACCTTGACCAGCAGGTCCACCTGGTCGGTGCTGCCGGGTACGCGCTCGTTCTTGATCTCGACCTTGGAGAAGAAGCCCAGTCGCTGCAGACGGACCTTGGAGCGGTCGATGGCCGCCTGTGAATACCAGCCGCCCTCGAACTGGCGCATCTCGCGTCGCAGCACCAGATCCTCGGTGCTGGTGTTGCCCTGGAAGATGATGCGGCGCACGTACACCCGCGGGCCGGGCTCGATGAAAAAGGTGAGTTCGACCGTGTGGTTCGCACGGTCCAGCTTGGGTACGGGCGTGACCTTGGCGAAGGCATAACCGACGTTGGCCAGCAGTGCCGTGATGGCCTTGCTGGTGAACTCGGCCTTGGCGCGCGAGAAGGTGTCGCCCCGCTTGAGCAGCACCAGCCGCATCAGCGCGTCCTCGGGCAGCACCAGCTTGCCCAGCAGCTTGATGCCGGAGATCTTGTACAGGTGGCCTTCGGTCATGTTGGCCGTGATGTACATCTTCTCCTTGTTGGGGCTCATGGTGACCTGCGCGGAGTTGATCTGGAAGTTGGCGTAGCCGCGATCCAGGTAGAAGTTCTGCAGGCGGTCGAGATCGCCGGAGAGCTTCTCGCGCGAGTACTGGTCGTCGTTGGTGTACCAGGACGTCCAGTTGGGCGTGTTGAGTTCCCAGTTGTCGCGGATCTTGCCGGAGCTGAAGGTCTTGTTGCCCACCAGGTTGATCTGCTGGATGCGCGCGGCCTTGCCCTCGCGGATCTCGATGTCGATGGCGACACGGTTGCGGTCCAGCCGGGTGACATGCGGCTCGATGCTGACGTTGTACTTGCCGCGGTTGTAGTACTGGCGGGTCAGTTCCTGCTGCACGCGGTCCAGCGCCAGGCGGTCGAAGGTGTCGCCCTGCGCCAGTCCGATCTCCTTGAGACCCTTGAGCAGTTCGTCGGTCTTGATGTCCTTGTTGCCGCGGATGTCCAGCTTGGCGATGGTGGGACGCTCGGTCACCTGGATCACCAGCACGTCACCCTGGCGCTCCAGCGCCACGTCGCTGAAGAAGCCGGTGGCGAACAGGGCTTTGATGGTCTGCTTGGCGCGCTCGGACGTCAGCGTCTCGCCCTTTTCCACGGGCAGGTAGCTGAACACCGTGCCGGGCGCGATGCGCTGCAGGCCGTCCACGCGGATGCCCGAGACCACGAATGGCTCGAATGCGCGGGCCTTGGCCACGAAGCAGGCAAGCAGGATCAGGGCGGCGATACGCTTCATAGGGGTTCCGGTGGGTGAGTCGATCGCGGCGGGCGCCGCCGCGGGGACGGAAGCCGCGCGGCGATTGTTCAGGAAAACAGCCGCAGCAGGTCGTTGTAGAAGGCCAGCCCCATCAGCGCGACCAGCAGAGCCATGCCCAGGTACTGGCCTGCGGCCATCACCCGGGCACTGACCGGACCGCCTTTGACCAGCTCGATAAGGTAATACACGAGGTGGCCACCGTCCAAGATCGGGATGGGCAGCAGGTTCATCACCGCCAGGCTCAGCGAGATGATGCCGAGGAAGTAGAGGAACCAGGCCGGCCCCTGGTCGGCCGATCGGTTGGCGTACTGCGCGATCGAAATCGGACCGGAGATGTTCTGCAGCGACGATTGCCCGCTGAGCATGCGCGCCAGCATGTCCACCGTCTGCGCGGTGAGCCGCCAAGTTTCGGCGAACGCCTGCGGGATCGCGGCCAGCGGGCCGGCGCGCCGCACGGTGTCGTAGCGCGCCTCGTAGGGCGCGGGCGCGACGCCCAGCAGCCAGGCCGGCCGGCCGTCGGCGCCGGTGGTCAGGCGTGGATGGGTGTCGAAACGCAGCATACGCCCCGTGCGTTCGACCGCCACCGTCAGCGTGCGCCCCGGACCGGCATCCGCATGCACCAGCCGCACCAGGTCTTCCCAACTGTTCACGGGCCGGCCGTCGATGTCGACCACGCGGTCGCCCGGCCGCAGGCCGGCTGCCGCCGCGGCGCTGCCGGGCAGGATTTTCCCGAGCACCGCGGGGATCATCATCTGCCGCGGCACCAGGCCGATGCGCTGCAGGGCCTGTGCCTCGTCAAGCCTGGCGGGAATTGCCTGCAGCGGCAGCGTCAGCGTCCGCGTGCGGCCGGCGGGCGTGCGCACCTGCACCGCGGTCGGCGCGCGCGCCCCGACCACGCCGGCCAGCGCCAGCGTGGCACCGCTCCAGGACTGCACTGGGGTGCCGCCGACGCGCAGCAGGCGGTCGCCCGCCTGCAGGCCCGCCTGCGCGGCCAGTCCCTGCGCAGCGCCGACAATCGGCAGGTAGTCGGGCTTGCCGACCACCAGCATGGCCCAGAATGCCGCCACCGCGAAGATGAAGTTGAACACCGGTCCCGCGGCGACGATGGCCATGCGCGCCAGTACCGGCTTGCCGGTGAACTCCTGCGTGCGCTCGCCGGCGGGCACCTCGTCCTCGCGAGCGTCCAGCATCCTGACGTAGCCGCCCAGCGGGATGGCGGCGATGACGTATTCGGTGCCATTGCGCGCGGTGTGCTTCCACAGCGGCTTGCCGAAGCCGATCGAGAAGCGCAGCACCTTCACCCCCATGCGCCGCGCCACCCAGTAATGGCCGAACTCGTGGAAGGTGATCAGCAGCCCCAGTGTCACCGCCAGCCACCAGATGGAACCGAGCAATTCGTTCATGCGGGGCGCTTCAGCAGCACATTCCGGCCAGCATAGCGCGCGCCTTCATACGGGCGGTTAAGTCGCGGTGAACCAGTGTTTCCGCGTCCCGCAACGGCTGCCCTGGCAGGCTGTCGAGCACGGCTTCGATGAGATCGGGGATGCCGGGAAAGGGCAGGGTGCCGGCCAGGAAGGCCTGCACCGCCACTTCGTTGGCGGCGTTCAGGAGGGCCGGCACGTCGCCGCCTTCGCGCAGCGCCCGGTAGGCCAGGTCCAGACAGCGGAAGGTGCGCGTATCGGGCGCTTCGAACTCGAGCCGCCCGCGCGCGGCGAGGTCGAGGAACGGCACGCCCGACTCGACGCGCTGCGGCCAGGCCAACGCGTGTGCCAGCGCGGTACGCATGTCCGGATGCCCCAGTTCGGCCAGCAGCGCGCCGTCGACGTACTCGACCAGCGCGTGCACCAGACTCTGCGGGTGTACCAGTACCGCGACCTGTTCGGGGGCGGCGCCGAACAGCACGCAGGCCTCGATCACCTCGAGGCCCTTGTTCATCAGCGTGGCCGAGTCCACCGAAATCTTGCGGCCCATGACCCAGTTGGGATGCGCGCAGGCCTGCGCGGGGGTGACCGTGGCCAGCTGCGCGCGGGTGCGGCCACGGAACGGACCGCCCGATGCGGTGAGGATCAGCCGCCGCACGCCGGCGGCGGCGAGGTCGGCGGGCCGCCCGCCCGGCAGGCACTGGAACAGCGCGTTGTGCTCGGAATCCACCGGCAGCAGTGGTCCGCCGCCGTCCTCCAGTGCGCGTCGCAGCAGCGCCCCAGCGCATACCGCGGATTCCTTGTTGGCCAGCAGCAGGCGCTTGCCGGCGCGCGCGGCGGCCAGCGTCGAGCCCATGCCGACGGCGCCGACCACCGCCGCTAGCACCGTATCGCACAGCCCGCCGGCGGCAGCCTGCTCCAGGGCGGCAGGGCCTGCCGCGATCTCGCAGCGCACACCGAGCGCCGCCAGTTGCCGCGCCAGCGCATCTTCCAGGGCGGGATCGGCGATGATGGCCAGTTCGGGCCGGTGCCGCGCGCACAGCGTCGCCAGTGCCTCGACGTTGCGGTATGCGGCCAGCACGCTGGCGCGGTAACGGTCGGGATGGCGCGCGACGACATCCAGCGCGCTGCCGCCGATCGATCCGGTGGCGCCGAGCACGGCGATGCGCTGGACCGGCGCGTTCACAGGTGCAGCCACAGCTTCAGCAGCACGAATGCGGGTGCCGCGGCCAGCACGCTGTCGATGCGGTCGAGCAGGCCACCGTGCCCGGGGAACATGCGGCCGGAGTCCTTCACCGCCGCCTGGCGCTTCAGCAGGCTTTCCACCAGGTCGCCCAGGATCGAATACGCCACCGCCAGCGCGGCCATGCCCAGCAACAGCAGCAGCCGGATGCCGCGCAACTCCAGCATCCATCCGAACGCGGCGGCCAGCGCAGCGGCCAGCAGCAGGCCGCCGCCGACGCCTTCCCAGGTCTTGCCGGGGCTGATCAGCGGCGCCAGACGCGTGCGTCCGAAGCGGGTGCCGGCGAAATAGGCGCCGGTGTCGGCGGCCCAGATCAGCATCAGCGCCAGCAGTGTCCACACATGCGCGCGCATGCCGCCGGCATGCAACGTGACCAACGCCAGCCAAGCCGGAAGCAGCGCCGGCAGCGCCAGCCCCAGCTTGATCCCGGCGTGCGCTCGCGTGGGCGAGGCCCACAGCGTGGGCCGGCACAGCCACAGCGGGGAGAGCGTCCAGCCCAGCGCGCCGGCGGCGATCACCGCGTGGCCGGCAGGCGCGGCACGCCAGAACCACAATCCCAGGCAGGCGCCCGCCATCGCCGCCAGCAGCACGGCGCGCAGCGGGCGCAGACGCCAGCCGGCCAGCCGCGACCACTCCCACAGCGCGGCCAGCACGATCACGCCGATGGCCAGCGCGAACAGCCAGGTCGGCGCCAGCAGGATCAGCGCGATCGCCGCCGGCGCCAGCAGCACCGCGGTCAGCGTGCGCTGGCCCAGCGGCTCAGGCGCGCGCACGCAACTGGGTTCCGGTGCGTCCAAAGCGGCGCTCGCGGTGCGAGTAGGCGTCCAGCGCGGCGTCCAGCGCATGCGCGTCGAAATCGGGCCACAGCGTATCGGTGAAGTACAGCTCGGCATAGGCCAGTTGCCAGAGCAGGAAGTTGCTGATGCGGTGCTCGCCGCCGGTGCGGATCAACAGGTCCGGCGGCGGCAGATCGGCCAGGCACAACTGCGCGGCGAGGCGGTGCTCGTCGATATCGACGGGATCCAGATCGCCGCGTACGGCCTCGAGGGCCAGCGTCCGCGCCGCCTGGGCGATGTCCCAGCGGCCGCCGTAGTTGACCGCCACGTTGAGCGCCAGTGCGGTGTTGTCCGCCGTGCGGCGCATGGCTGCCAGCATGCGCTCGCGCAGGGACGGCGCGAACGCCTCGAGGGCGCCGATGAAGCGCAGCCGCACGCTGTTCCCGTGCAGTTCTTCCACTTCGCTGTCCAGCGCGTGCAGGAACAGTTCCATCAGCGCGCCCACCTCCTCCTGCGGACGCCGCCAGTTTTCGCTGGAGAAGGCGAACAACGTCAGCACCGCGATGCCGCGTTCGCGGCACGCGCGCACGCTGGCGCGCACCGCCTTCTGGCCGGCGCGGTGCCCCATGCTGCGCGGGCGGTGCCGGCGTTCGGCCCAGCGGCCGTTGCCGTCCATGATGATGGCCACGTGGCGCGGCAGCGTGGCGGGGGCGTTCATCGTCCGCGCCTCACAGCGCCATCAGCTCGTCTTCCTTGGCCTTGACCACGCCGTCGATGTCCCTGACGAAGCGGTCGGTGAGCTTCTGGATCTCGTCCTCGCTGTGCCGTTCGTCGTCTTCGGTGATCTTCCTGGACTTCAGCAGCTCCTTGACGTGCTGCATGGCATCGCGGCGCACGTTGCGCACGGCCACCTTGGCGCTTTCGCCCTCGTGTGCCACATGCCTGGCCAGCTCCTTGCGGCGCTCCTCGGTCAGCGGCGGCAGGTTGATGCGGATCACCGTGCCGGCGGTGGTCGGGGTGACACCGAGTTCGGAGGCCAGGATGGCCTTCTCGACGGGCCCGACCATGGTCTTTTCCCAGGGCGTGATGGTCAGCGTGCGCGCATCGGATACCACCACGGTGGCCACCTGGGACAACGGCACGTCGCTGCCGTAATAGTTGACCTTGACGGTCTCCACCAGGGCCGTGCTGGCGCGTCCGGTGCGCAGGCGCTGCAGTTCGTGGCGCAGGGTCTCGACGCTCCTGGCCATGCGCGCCTGGGCGTCGTTCTTGATGTTGTTCAAGTCGCTCATGGTCGATCTCGGCGCAGGATGCCGCAGTATAAGCCGCCGCTCAGGCCGCAGCCCGCACCAGCGTGCCCACCGGCTCGCCGCGCACGATGCGCATCAGATTGCCGGGACGGCTGAGGTCGTAGATGCGGATCGGCAGGTCGTGGTCGCGGCACAGCGCGAAGGCTGCGGTGTCCATCACCGCCAGCTTGCGTTCGATCACCTGGTCGTAGCTGAGCGTATCGAAGCGCTGCGCGTCACGGTGCCGGGTCGGGTCGAGGTCGTACACCCCGTCCACCTTGGTGGCTTTCAGCAACACCTGCGCGCCGATTTCCACTGCACGCAGCGCCGCGGCCGAATCGGTGGTGAAGAACGGGTTGCCGAGGCCGGCGGCGAACACGACGATGCGGCCCTTCTCGATGTGGCGCACGGCGCGGCGGCGGATGAAGTCCTCGCACACGTCGTTGATGCGGATCGCGCTCATCACCCGCACCTTGGCGCCCAGTTTCTCCAGCGCGTCCTGCAGCGCCAGCGCGTTCATCACCGTGGCCAGCATGCCCATGTGGTCGCCGGTGACCCGGTCCATGCCGGCAGCGGCCAGACCGGCGCCGCGGAAGATGTTGCCGCCGCCGATCACCACGCCGATCTGCACGCCGGCGGCGTGCACCTCGGCGATCTCGCCGGCGATGCGCGCCAGCACCTCCGGATCGATGCCGTACTCGGCCTTGCCCAGCAGGGCCTCGCCCGAGAGTTTCAGCAGGATGCGCTGGTAGTGCGGCTGGTCGGGCATGCAATCCTCGCGGCGGCGGCCGGACGCGCGCATTGTAAACGAGCGCGACGGCCGCCGACGGCCGGATGTCCTGCACCGCGGCGGCGGTGACCGATACAATGGGCGCTTGCATGAGCGAGTTCCACGGATCCGCGCCGCGGTATCCATCGGCAGCGGCGCCGTCCCCGGCTGCGGTTGTGGCCGCGGCGGCCACTGCCACTAGCCCCCCGCGCCGGCTGCGGACGGATCATCCGGGTCGCGGTGCGCAACCCAGGAGTCCAGCATGGCCAGCACGTCCAGCGATCGCGTCCTCAACGGCAATCCCTCGCGCGATCCCCGCGCCACCGCGCTGCGTGTACTGGCCATGGATGCCGTGCAGAAGGCCAACGCCGGCCACCCCGGGGCGCCCATGGGCATGGCCGAGATGGCGGTGGCGCTGTGGTGCGGCCACCTGCGCTTCGACCCCGCCGACCCGCACTGGCCCGACCGCGACCGCTTCGTGCTCAGCAACGGCCATGCCTCGATGCTGCAGTACGCCGTGCTGCATCTGACCGGCTACGACCTGCCGATGGCGGAGATCGAAAACTTCCGCCAACTGCACAGCAGGACGCCCGGCCATCCCGAGCGCGGCGTCACGCCGGGCGTGGAGATCACCACCGGGCCGCTGGGGCAGGGCATCGCCAGCGCGGTGGGCATGGCGTTGGCCGAGCGGATGCTGGCCGACGAATTCAACCGTCCCGGCCACGCCATCGTCGACCATCGCACCTACGTGTTCCTGGGCGACGGCTGCATGATGGAGGGCATCAGCCACGAGGCGCTCTCGCTGGCCGGCGTGCTGGGCCTGGACAAGCTGATCGCGCTGTACGACGACAACGGCATCAGCATCGACGGGGCCGTCGCCGGCTGGTTCCGCGACGACACCACCGGGCGCCTGCGCGCCTACGGCTGGAATGTCATCGGCCCCATCGACGGCCACGACCTGGACGCGCTGAACGCCGCACTGGCGACCGCGCGGCGTGGCGACGGCAGGCCCACCTTCATCGTGTGCCGCACCACCATCGGCGCCGGCGCGCCGCATCGCGGCGGCACCGCCAAGGCGCACGGCGAACCGCTGGGCGCCGACGAGGTGGCCGCGACGCGCCAGGCGCTGGGCTGGAGCCACCCGCCCTTCGAGATCCCCGCCGGGATCCGCGCGCAATGGGATGCGCGTGCGCGCGGCGCCGAGCTGCAGGCCGACTGGCGGCGCCGTTTCGACGCCTACCGCAAGGATCACCCCGGGCTGGCCGCCGCCTTCCTGCGGCGCATGGACGGCGGACTGCCCGCCGACTGGGACGCGCTGCGCGACGGGATCGTCGACGCCTTTGCCGGCGGCACGGAGAGCATCGCCACGCGCAAGGCCTCGCAGCAGGTGCTGGCACGGATGGCGCCGCACCTGCCCCAACTGGTGGGCGGCAGCGCCGATCTCACCGGCTCCAACCTCACCGATTTTCCGGACGCCGGCCCGCGCTACCACCACTTCGGCGTGCGCGAATTCGGCATGGCCGCGCTGATGAACGGCATGGCCGCGCACGGCGGCTGGATTCCCTACGGCGGTACCTTCCTCACCTTCAGCGACTACAGCCGCAACGCCATCCGCCTGGCGGCGCTGATGAAGCTGCGCGTGATCCACGTGTTCACCCACGACTCCATCGGCGTGGGCGAGGACGGGCCCACGCACCAGCCGGTCGAGCACGCCGCCAGCCTGCGGCTGAT
>JAJYTR010000010.1:41213-56600 GCA_021792975.1 Pseudomonadota bacterium
AGGTGCTCGGTACGTGATCGGGCTGCTGAGCTTCGATCTCGACGGCACCCTGGCGGATACCGGCGGCGAAATCGCCGCGGCGGCCAATGCCACCCTGCGCGAGTTCGGCCTGCCGCCGCAGCCGCAGCGTGAGATCGAAGCCCTGGTGGGCGCGGGCGCCGAGGCGCTGATGCTGCGCCTGCTGGCGCGGCTCGATGGGCGGAAGTGCCTCGATACCGGTACCGTGCTGGAACGTTTCGCCGTCCACTACGATGCCCACGCCGGCACGTCCGCGCGGCCCTATCCCGGTTGCGTCGAGGCGGTGGTGCGGCTGCGCGACGCGGGCGTTCGGCTGGCCTGCGTCACCAACAAGCCGCAGCGGCAGGCACGCCGTGTACTGGAAACCTGCGCGCTGGCTGCGCACTTCGGAATGCTGGTCGGCGGCGATACGCTGCCGTTCAAGAAGCCCGATGCGCGCGTGTTGCGTCACGTGCTGGCGGCGTACGCGTGCCCGCCCGATCGTGCCGTGCACGTCGGCGACTCGGAAACCGATCTGGCCGCCGCGCGCAACGCCGGCGTGGCGGGGTGGGCGGTTTCGTGGGGCTACAACGGCGGTGTGCCCATTGCCCGCGCGCGGCCCGTGTGCCTGTTCGAACGGTTCGACGCCGTCGCCGAGGCGGCATTGCGGTCCTCCCCGCCGGGCTTGACCGCATCGTAATCGCCCGGCGCCGGCCGCGGCGTACCCGGGGTGCCATCGCGCGCGGATACTGGCGGCGACGTTGCGGCCATCAGGATGGTGCCGCCGCACCCAGCAGGATGCGTCGCAGCGCCTCGTCGCGCGCCGCCAGCGGCCGGCTTCGGGCGGGCTTCTCCAGCAGCGCCGCCAGCACGGCCGGCACGGCAACCGTGTGTCCGAAGGCCGGCTCGACGACTTCGGGGAACTTGGCCGCATGCGCGGTGGCGACGACGGCCCAGTCGCGTGTGTCGCCGGCGGCGCGCAGCGTTTCCAGCACGCGCAGCGCACAGGCGGTGTGCGGGCAAGGCTCGCAGCCGTGGCGCGCCGGTGCAGCCCGCAGCGTGTCCAGGATGGCGGTATCGTCCACGCTGAATGCGGCGAGGTCGGCGCGCAGCGCGTCGGCGTCGGCGTACAGCGCGCGCAGGCGCTCGAAATTGCTGGGTGCGCCCACGTCCATGGCGTTGGCCAGGGTGCGGCGGCTGGGCTGGGCGGCGTAGGCCCCTCCGGCGAAATAGCGCGGCAACGTGTCGTTGGCGTTGCAGGCCAGCACGATGCGTGCGATGGGCAAACCCATGCGGCGCGCGATCAGCGCCGCCAGCGCGTTGCCGAGGTTGCCGGTCGGCACGACGAAGGACAACGCGCGGCCAGTGGCACGCCAGTGCGCCAGCGCGGCCCAGGCGTAGTAGCCGGCCTGCGGCAGCAGGCGGCCCAGGCTGATGCTGTTGGCCGATCCCAGCGCAACGCGCGCGCGCAGCACCGCGTCGCCCAGCGCGGTCTTGACCATGCGCTGGCAGTCGTCGAAGGTGCCGTCCACGCGATACGCCTGCACGTTGCCGCCGAAGGCGCCCAGTTGCCGTGCCTGGCGCGGCGCCACGCCTTCCTGCGGGTACAGGATCAGCACGCGGAATCCGGCGCGCCGGTGGAAGGCCGCCGCCACCGCGCCGCCGGTATCGCCGGAGGTGGCGACCAGAATCGTCCGCAACGGGTCATCCGGCATGCGCAGTCGTGCCAGCGCCGCGGCGAGAAAACGTGCGCCGATATCCTTGAACGCGGCGCTGGGGCCATGGAACAGTTCCAGCACGTGATCGCCGGCGCCGCGCAGCGCGCGCAGCGGTATCGGCTGGGCGAAAGCTTCGCCGCACAGCATGGACAATCCGGATTCGAGCGCACTGCCGGCGAAGTAGGGCACCAGCAGGCGCGCGCCGACTTCCGCCGGCGCGTGCGCTCCCGCGAACGCATCGGGTTCCAGGACGGGGATGTGCTCGGCCAGGTACAACCCGCCATCCGGCGCCAGGCCCGCCTGCAGCACCTGGGCGAGATCCGCGGCGGGTGCCGCGCCGCGCGTGCTCACGAACCGCATTCGACCACCTCCGCGGCCGGGCCTTCCACCGGCGCCACCCAGCCTTCGCTGTCCAGCCCCGCGCCGGCGAAGGCCGCGCGCATGGCGGTGCAGGCGTGTTCGGCGCCGGCGCGGTCGACGCACCAGGCGAACACGCTGGGCCCGGCGCCGGAGAGGCTGCCACCCAGTGCGCCGGCGTCCGCCAGCGCCTGTTTGACGCGCGCGAGGCCGGGTACCAGCGGTGCGCGTCGCGGTTCGACCAGCACGTCGTGCAGGCCCGCGCGCAGCAGTTCGGGGTCGCCGCGATAGCAGCCGGCCAGCAGCTGCGCCAGATGCGCATGCTGCCGCACCACCTCGTGCAGCGGATAGGGTGCGGCCAGTACGGCGCGCGCACGGCGCGTTTCCAGCACGCAATGCGGATGCACCACCGCGCAGTACAGGCCGGGCGGCACCGGTATGCGCAGCGCACGCTCGGCGGTGGTCAGCGCCAGTCCGCCCAGCAGCATGGGTCCGACGTTGTCGCCGTGGCGCGCACCGCTGGAGGCGGCCTCGCCGCTGACCGCGTACGGGTACAGCGCCGCGCGCGCCAGCGGCCGCGGCAGCAGCGCGTTGGCGGCCACCAGTGCGGCGACGCTGGAGGCCGCCGAGCCGCCCAGTCCGGCGCCGAAGGCGATGCCCTTGCGGATCTCGATCTCGAAACCGAAGCCCGGGTGCACACTTTCCAGCAGCGCCAGCAGGGCGGCGCCGGCGGTGTTGCGTTCCGGATCCACGGGCAGTGCCACGGCGCTGCCGGTGATGGCGGCGATGCGCACGCCGCGGCCGGGCACGCGCCGTACCCGCACCTCGTCGTGCGGGCCATCGAAGCTGTGTCCGAGCACGTCGAAACCGGCCGCCACGTTGCCGACGCTGGCGGGCGCGCGGGCAACGGCCCAGGCGGGTGCGGAGGATGTGCTCACGGCCGGCTCCCCAGTTGGCCGGCCAGGCGCAGGATGTCGGCGAACACGCCGGCGGCGGTGACTTCGGGACCGGCACCCGGTCCCTGCACGACCAGCGGATTGTCGCAGTAGCGGCGCGTCTGGAACTGCACCAGGTTGTCGGTGGCGCGCAGATGCGCGGCGGCGTGCGCGGGCTCCACCTCGGCCAGCCCCACTTCGGCGTTGCCGCGTGCGTCCAGCCGCGCCAGATGGCGCAGCACGCGGCCGCGCGCCGCGGCCCGTGCGCGCCGCGCGGCGATCGGCGCGTCCAGTTCGTGCAGGCGCTGCATGAACGACTCGCGCGGCAGGTCGCGCAGCGGTTCCGGCACCAGCGATTCCACCCGCACCTGCGGCAGGTCCAGCGCCAGCCCGGCTTCACGCGCCAGGATGACCAGTTTGCGCGCCACGTCCAGGCCGCCGAGGTCGTCGCGCGGGTCGGGCTCGGTATAGCCCTGCGCGTGCGCCTGCCGCAGCAGCGCCGAGAACGGCCGGCTGCCGTCGTCGTGGTTGAACAGCCAGGACAGGGTGCCGGAGAGTACGCCCTCGACGGCGACCAGCGTGTCGCCGGTATCGAGCAGCTCGCGCAGGGTGAGGATCACCGGCAGGCCGGCGCCGACGCTGGCCTCGTAGCGCAATTGCGCGGCGCCCTGGCCGGCCGCCGCGCGGATGTCCCGCCAGCGCGCCAGGTCACCGCCCAGCGCGCGCTTGCTGGGGGTGGCCACATGGATGCCGGCACGCAGCCAGCCGGCATAGGCATCGGCCACGGTTTCGCTGGCGGTGCAGTCCACGATCAGCGCATGCGGCAGGTGGCCCGGCTGCAGGTGGGCGCGTATCGCGTCCAGGTCCGGCGGCGGCCCGTGCGCCAGCCTGGTGCGCCAGTCGGGCGCCAGTTCGACACCCTCGTCCAGCCACATGTGCCGGCTGTCGGCGATGGCGCGGATGCGCAGATCCAGCCCGTGCTGCCGGCGCAACCGTACCTGCGCCGCACGCAGCTGATCGAGCAGCGCGTGTCCGACCTGGCCGGCTCCGATCACGGCGACGGCAAGAGTCTGGTCGGAGAGCAGGAACGCCGCATGCGCCGCGCGCAGCGCGCGCACGGCTTCGTCTTCGGCCACCGCCAGCGAGATGCTGCGTTCGCTCGATCCCTGCGCGATGGCGCGCACGTTGACGTGCGCGCGCGCCACGCCGGCCAGCAGCCGCGCGGCCACGCCGGGATGCCCGGCCATGCCGTCGCCCACCGCGCTGAGGATGGCGCTGCCCTCGCGCACGCCGATGCCCTGGATGCTGCCGGCGGCGATCTCGCCGGCGAAGGCCGCACGCAACGCCGCGGCCGCACGCCCGGCGTCGGCAGCGCGCACCGCACAACAGATCGAATGCTCCGAAGAACCCTGCGAGATCATGCTCACCGAGACCTCCGCCGCATGCAGCGCACCGAACACACGCTCGGCGGTGCCCGGCACGCCCAGCATGCCGGTGCCCTCCACGTCCAGCAGCGCTATGGCCGGCAGCAGGCTGAGTCCCTTGACCGGCACGCCCGCGCCGGCCGCATCGGCACCGATGCGCGTGCCCGGGTGTTCCGGCTGGAAGCTGCTGCGCACGCGGATCGGCAGTCCGCGGCGCAGCGCCGGCGCCATCGTCTGCGGATGCACCACGCGCGCGCCGAAATAGGCCAGTTCGCAGGCTTCCGCATAGCTGAGTGCGGCCACCGGCTGCGCTTCGGTCACCAGTCGCGGATCGGCGCTGAGCACGCCGGGCGTGTCACCCCACAAGGTCAGTTCGCGGGCTCCGGCCAGGGCGGCGAACAGGGCGGCGGCGTAGTCGCTGCCGTTGCGGCCCAGCGTGGTGGGCTCGCCGTCGGGCAGCCGTGCAACGTAGCCGGTGACGACCACGCGCGGCGCGGGCTGCGATCGCCGCCAGTCGTTCCAGGCGTCCTGGCTGCGCGTCCAGTCGGCCTGCGCGCCCAGTCCGTTCCAGGAGACGGTGAGCACCCGCCGCGCATCCAGCAGCGCGCAGGGCGTGCCATCCCGTCGCAGCAGCGCGGCCAGCGCCAGCGCGCACCACCATTCGCCGCGGCCGTGCACGCTCGCGCGTGCCGCTGCGGTCCATCCCAGTGCCCGCGCCCGGGTGATCTCGTGTGCCAGCGCATCGAAGTCGGCCGCGAGCCGGAGCTGCACTTCCGCGAGGTCCAGTTGCTGCAGCAGCCGGGCGTGACGCCCGCGCAGCGCATCCAGCGCGGGCGTGGGCTCGGTGTCCGCCTCCGTCAGCGCGACCAAGGCATTGGTGACGCCCTGCATGGCCGAGACCACGATGATCTGCTGCGCCTCGTCCTGCGCGCGCAAGATGCCGGCCACGCGCCGGAAGCCTTCGGCATCGGCCAGACTGGAGCCGCCGAATTTGTGCGCACAGGGGCGTGCGTGCGGTGGCAGGGAATCGTCGGCGGACATTGCGATACTCCGTGGAGACCGCCGGACTGCGCTGCGTGGAGAACCCCGCCGCGCCTGCCGGCAGCGGGGTGGGGGGTGGTCTGGGATTCAGTCCACGCGCCGGCCACCGCCGCCAGGGGCGGTCGCGGTGGTCGTGGTGGTGGTCGACAGGCACGACCCGCCCCAGGCGCGGAGCACCTGGAACCTTGGGCTGCGGCGGGTCTTGCACTGCAACATGGCCGCAGTGAAACGCGATGCAGCCACTGCTGTCAAGCGCGGCGTGCAGGCCGTGACCTGCGGGCCACGGTGCGGATGGCGGATAATGCGGTCCGCTGCGTGCGTGCTCCGACGTGCGCGCCCACCGCGCCCAGCACCGACGTAGGGATGTTCCGCATGCCGCCGACTCCATCGCGCCGCCGCGCGCAGGTTCTCTCCGCCGCGCTGGCGGCCGTCGCGCTACTGGCGCTGCGACTGGCATCGGCCTGGTCGCTGCGCGTGGATTCGGACGAGCCGCAGCACCTGCATGTGGTGTGGGCCTGGACGCAGGGCCTGCTGCCCTATGTGGACCTGTTCGACAACCACACCCCGTTGTTCCAGTGGTTGATGTCGCCGCTGCTGGCGCTGCTGGGCGAGCGTGCCGACATCGTGCCGTGGATGCGCACGGCGACCATCCCGTTCTGGCTGCTGGGCCTCACGCTGACGTGGTGGCTGGGACGGCGCCTGTGGGATGCGCGCACCGGCTGGGCGGCGCTGGCGCTGACCGCGCTGTTTCCGCTGACCTACCTCTCCAGCGTGCAGTTCCGCACCGACGACCTGTGGTGGGTGCTGTGGGTCGGTGCGGTGGCGGCGGGCGCGGTGGGCGCGCCGCGCCGCGCGTGGCTGGCCGCGGCCGGCCTGCTGGCCGGCCTGGCGTTCGCGGTATCCATGAAGACCACGCCGCTGCTGTTGACGCAACTGCTGGCGCTGGCATTACTGGCGGCCTGCTGGCGGTTGCAGGGACGCGCGATCGCCTGGCGTGCATGGCTGCCGGCACTGCCCGGCTGGATCCTGGGTCTGGTGTTGCCCCTGGGCGCGTTCGCCCTGTTTTTTGCGGCGCACGGCGCGCTGGGGCGCGCGTGGTATTTCTGGGTCGGCTACAACATCGTGCCGGGGCTGGGCGACTGGAGCGGCAACCAGGCACACCGGCTGCTGTTTCCTGCCACGCTGCTGCTGCTGGCGCTGGTGTCCTGGCGGCATCTGCGCACCAGCACGGATGCGGCGCGGACACTGCGCCGGCTGGCGGTGTTCGACGGCGCTGCGCTGTATCTGGCGGCGCTGTTCAGCTACTGGCCGCTGCTGACCCTGCAGGATCTGCTGCCGGCGGTGCCGCTGCTGCTGCTGGGGCTCTGCGGGACGCGGCTGGCGCGGACGCGCCGTGCGGGCTGGGGCTTCCGGCTGGCGCTGGCACTGGAGCTGCTGGCCATCCTGGCCGCGCGTCCGCCCTGGCGTCACCACCAACTGTCGCGGCAGGAGCGCGAACTGGCACTGGTGCTGAAGCTGACGCGGCCGGACGACTCGGTCATGGATGCCAAGGGCGCCGCCATTTTTCGCATGCGCCCGGTGTTCTGGGTGTTCGAGGACATCGCCGAGTACCGCATCGCGCACGGTCTGCTGCATCCACGGGTGCGTGCCGGTCTGGTACGCGACGGCACGGCGCTGGTGATCGACCACCGCATGCCGGACGCGGCGCAGCCATTCATCGCACGCAATTATCTGCCGGTGACGGGCAACGTGCGCGTGCTGGGGCAGCGCATCGACATCACCCGCGCCAGTGTGCCGGTCGCGTTGGGCATCGCCGTCCCGCAGCGCTACGTGCTGCTGGATGCGCAGGGCCGGCCCGCCGCCGCGCGCGTCGACGGTCGGCCTTTCGATGCGCCGCAGGCGCTGCCGCGCGGCTGCCGGACCCTGACGGTGCAGTCCGCCGGACAGTATCTGTTGCTGTGGGCCCCGGCGCTGGCGCGCGGCCTGCGTGTCGCGCCGCTGCTGGCGCAGCCCGCGGCGCTCACGCTTGCGCCGGCCGGCACACGCATGGCCCTGCAGCAGTGCCGGTGGCTGGGCGCGCTGGGTTCGCCGGCCTGAGGCTGGCGGACGGCACCGTCAGCGCGTCAGCCAGCCCTGTGTGCGCGCGGTGAGCAGGGCGTAGGGGAAGACCCAGAACAGCGCGAAAGCCGAGAAGTACCCGTAGACGATGCCCCAGACGAAATCCCAGGAGCGCTCGCCGCGCAGGTAGTAGAGCATGTTCAGGCCAGAGACCAGCAGCAGTGCCGCGCTGAAACGCAGCAGCAGGTCCGGGTGCGCAGGCGCCAGCACGAACAGCAGCGCCAGTACCGCCCAGCCCACCGGATAGCGCAGGTTGGTGACGGTCAGGTCCAGCAGTGCGATCAGCCGCGCCGTGGGCGGACGCTTCCACACGATGCGGCGCGCAAAGCGCAACTCCTCGCGCACGTAGCTGCGGTCCCAGCGCAGGAACATCCTGCACAGCTGGCGGTAGCGCGTGGGCACCAGCGTGTGCACGATGGCCGCACGCTGGTAGATGCAGTCGTAGCCCTGTTCCAGGATGGCATTGGTCAGCGCGCGGTCCTCGCCGAAGGTGCAGCGCCGTCCCAGGAACCGCTGCTCCATCCACGCCGGCAACACGCGCGCGACCACGGCGGCGCGGTAAGCGGCCAGCGCGCCCGGACAGCAGTACACCGTGCCGTAGGTGCTTTGCACCGCGCGCAGGAAGTCGAACGAGAGCGCGTAGCGCACCTTGAGCATGCGCGGGATCAGACCTTGTGTGCGGTTGTACACGCCGACCTTGCCGGCGACCGCGCCCACGTGCGGATCGCAGAAGGGCCCGGCCAGCGCCAGCAGGGTCTGCGGTTCGATGACGCTGTCGGAGTCGATGGTGACCAGTACTTCGCCATGGGCGATGCGGAAGCCCGCCTCCAGCGCGGCGCGCTTGCCGCGGTTATGCGGGAAACGCAGGGTGCGCACCAGCTCCGGGTAATCCGCGGCCGCGCGTTCGATGTGCGTCCAGGTATCGTCGCGGCTGCCGTCGTCCACCACCACGATCTGCAGACGGTCGCGCGGATAATGCGCCTGTGCCACCGAATGGATGCTGCGCGCGACCATCGCTCCTTCGTTGTAGGCGGGAATCACCACGGTCAGCGCGGGCGCATCGGCCGGGGTGGCCACCGGCGGCGTGCGGTAGCGGAACCACAGCAGCGTACGCAGCATCAGCATCAGCAGGCCCATGGCGGTCCACGCCAGCGCCGGCTGCACCACCAGCGGCGCCCAGCCGCGTGCATGCAGCAGCGCCAGCACGCCTTCGAACAGCCGCAGCCGCGCGCCCAGCAGCAGCAAAGCGGCCAGCCCCAACAGGATCAGCAGCCTCCAGGCGCGGTCACCGGGTCGTGCGTGGTAATCGTGTGCGTGCTGGATACGCCACGGCTCGAGCGTGGCGGCATGGTCGGACATGTTCCGCTCCCGGAACCTGGGGAGCGGTCCTTATACTGAGGTCCGCCGTTCGTGCGATGAACGTATCGCAACCGTAATGTTGAACGCGGCGGCAGTGCTCAGAAACTCATGAAGTAACCGCCGTTGACCGGCAGGTTGGCGCCGGTGATATAGCCGCTGCGCTCGCTGGCCAGGAATGCCACGGCGCGGCCGATGTCCTCGGGCGCACCCAGCCGTCCTACCGGAATCTGGGCGATGATGCGGGCGCGAATGGGCTCGGGCACGGCCATCACCATCTCGGTCTGGCAGTAGCCTGGCGAGACGGTGTTCACGGTGATGCCCTTGGCCGCCACCTCGCGCGCCAGCGCCATGGTGAAGCCGTGCACGCCGGCCTTGGCTGCGGAGTAGTTGGTCTGCCCGAACTGGCCGGTCTGGCCGTTGACCGAACTGATGTTGACGATGCGTCCGTAACCGCGTGCGAGCATGCCCTCGATCACCGCGCGGCTCATGTGGAAGATGCCGTCGAGATTGACCGCCAGCAACTGATCCCACTGCGCTTTTTCCATCTTGCGCAGGCTGGCATCGCGAGTGATTCCCGCCACGTTGGCCAGGATGTCGATGCGGCCGTGGCGCTGCTCGATTTCCGCGGCCACGCGCCTGCAGGCATCGAAATCGGTGACGTCCAGCGCGGTGAAATCCGCGTGCTCGCCGAATTCGGCCATTTCGGCGCGGAACGCAGCCAGCCGGTCGTTGCGATGGGGCAGGTCGGCGGCGATGACGCGGGCGCCGTCCAGCGCGAGCTGCCGGCAGATGGCGCTGCCCAGACCGCCGATGCCGCCGGTGACCAGTGCGATAGGTGGGGTACTCATGCGAACTCCGGGACGAACGGAACCCGACGGCGCCGGTTGCGGGGCGCCGCAGGATGGGATGGATGGCTCAGCGTGCCGCTTTGTGCGGGCTGCGGGCGGTGGTCGCGGATGCCCCCGCGCCGGTCGGGGCGGGCCCGGGTCCGGGCTTGCCGCTGCCGCGGGCGGCCGTGCCGTCGACCATGCTGCGCTGCAGGTTCTGCCACAGTTCCATGTTGCGGGCGGTCAGTTCGTTGAACAGCGCCCAAGGGGTCTGTCCGACCATGCTGGTGAGCTGCTTGCGGAACTGCTGCTGCTGCTCCAGGAACACCTGCATGCTGCGCTCGAGATAGGGACCCATCAGCCCCTGCAGGGCATCGCCGTAGAAGCGGATGATCTGCGTGAGCAGCGGCACCGAGAACATCGGCGAGCCCTGCTGCTCGTGCTCGGCAATGATCTGCAGCAGCACGCTGCGCGTGAGATCTTCGTTGGTCTTGGCGTCGCGCACCTCGAAAATCTCGCCGTCCAGTACCAGCTGGCGCACTTCTTCCAGCGTGATGTAGCTCGAGATCTCGGTGTCGTAGAGACGCCGGTTCGGATACTTCTTGATGACGCGGACGTTTTGTGCCATGCCGCAAACATAGCAGAGCTTTTTGCGCCGCACCACTTACGATGCTGCGCAGCAAAGCTGTGCGCGTGCGGCAGCCGTGCGGGCATTTCGCGAACACGGCCCGCAGGCGATGGCGAGCAGCCGTCCCCGAGGCGCCGCCCGTCCGGCATCCCGCCGCACCGGGCGACGCGCATGGAAGCTGCCACTGGCGGCATGAGTGCATGCGCTTGGGGGGTAAGCCCAGCAGCCGTCCCTGGAGCGCCCGCCCGTTCGGCATCCTGCCTCACCTGGTGAACGCCGCGCGACATGCCATTCAAGGCATGTCGCATGCGCGGCCTGGATGGTTGGGCAAGCAGCCATCCCTGGGACGCGGCCCGTTCGGCATCCTGCCTCACCTGGTAATGCGCATTGAAGCTGCCACTGGCGGCATGAGTGCATGCGCTTGGGGGGTAAGCCCAGCAGCCGTCCCTGGAGCGCCCGCCCGTTCGGCATCCTGCCTCACCTGGTAATGCGCATTGAAGCTGCCACTGGCAGCTTCAGAACATGCGCGTTACCAACCCATGTAATGGCCGCCGTTGATGGCCAGGTTGGCGCCGGTGATCCAGGCGGCCTCCTCGCTGAGGAAGAAATTCACCGCGTAGGCGATCTCTGCCGGCTGGCCGAGGCGGCCCACCGGGATCTGCGCCACGATCTTGGCGCGCACTTCCTCGGGCACCGCCATCACCATGTCGGTGCCCACGTAGCCGGGCGATACGGTGTTGACGGTGATGCCGAAGCGTGCGTTTTCCTGCGCCAGCGAGATGGTGAACCCGTGCATGCCGGCCTTGGCGGCGGCGTAGTTGGCCTGGCCGTACTGTCCTTTTTGGCCGTTGATCGAACTGATCTGCACGATGCGGCCCCACTTGCGTTCGCGCATCGATTCGATCACCGGGCGGGTGACGTTGAAGCAGGCGTTGAGGTTGGTGTTCACCACCTCCATCCACTGCTGGTAGCTCATCTTGTGGAAGGTGGTGTCGCGGGTGATGCCGGCATTGTTGATCAGGATCTCGACCGGCCCGCCCAGGGCCTTTTCCACCGCGCGCACCATTTCCACCGAGGACTCGGGATCGGCGACGTCGCCGGGCACGAGGGTCACCGGCACCCCGGCTTCGGCCATCTTCCCGCGCCAGGCTTCGGCCTTGGCGGCATCGCGGTAGTTGGTGGCCACGCGGTGGCCTTCGCGCACCAGGCGCTGGACGATGGCACTGCCGATGCCCCCGGTCCCGCCGGTGACCAGAGCGATGCGTGAACTCATCTCGCGTCCCCCCTCATGCGGTGTGTGCCGTGGAGTGTACGCGTCGCGTTCGTACCGCCGGATTGCGGCGCAACAAGCCGGCACACGCGCGGCAGCAGGGACGGGTCGTATCGCCGCACGGCGCGGGCCAGCAGGGCGGCCGGATGTGCGGCATCGATGCCGGCCGCGGCGTGCTGGCCCAGCAACCGCAGCGTGATGCGCAGCGCCAGCATGGGATCGTCGGACAGTGCCGTGGCGCCTGCGGATTTGGACAGTTTGCGGCCGTGCGTGTCCACCAGCATCGGCAGGTGCAGGTAGCGCGGGGTCGGCAGTCGCAGCAGATGCTGCAGCAGGATCTGCCGCGGCGTCGAATCCAGCAGGTCGGCGCCGCGGACGACGTCGGTGATCCCGCAGGCGGCATCGTCCACCACCACCGCAAGCTGGTAGGCCCACAGGCCGTCCGCGCGGCGCAACACGAAATCGCCGACCGCCCGCCGCACGTCCTGTTCGAAGCATCCCTGCAGCGCGTCGTCGAAGGTGGTGATGCCGGCAGGAACCCGCAGGCGCCAGGCATGTGTGTCGCCTCGCACCGGTCGCACGCATCGCGGCGGATGGACGCCGCCATGGCCCGCGAGGTCGCCGCGCGTGCAGGCGCAGGGGTACGCATGACCGGCCTGCGCCAGCCGCCGCAGCGCCTGCGCATAGGCCTCGCCGCGCGCGCTCTGCACCCATGCGGGCGCATCGGCGGTCAGCCCCAGCGCGGCCAGTTGTGCCTGCTGCCGCGCAGCGGCACCGGGGACCGCCCGCCGCGTGTCCACGTCTTCGATACGCAGCAGCCAGCGGCCGCCCGCGGCGCGCGCCTCCAGCCAACTGCCCAGCGCCACCAGCAGCGATCCCCAATGCAGGTCGCCGGTGGGCGAAGGGGCGAAGCGGCCGGTGCGGGTCATGGCTGAATCATGCCATCCGGCACCCTTGAAACCCTGTCCCCCAACCCGAGAATCACCCTGCGGCATATACCGCATCCTGCCACGGCAATCCCATGAAACGCGTGCTTCTGTTCGTTGCCACCAACCTCGCGGTACTGTTGCTGCTGTCCGCGGTGGCCAGGTTGTTCGGCGTCGACCAGTACATCCAGGCGCAGGGCGGCAGTTTCGTTGGGCTGCTGGTGTTCGCGGCGCTGTTTGGCATGGGCGGCGCCTTCATCTCGCTGGCCCTGTCCAAGCGCATGGCCATCTGGCAGACCGGAGCGCAGGTCATCGCGCAGCCGCAGAGCGAAGCCGAACGCTGGCTGCTGGCCACCGTGGCCGAGCACGCCCGTACTGCCGGCATCGGCATGCCCGCAGTGGCCGTCTACGACGGCCCGGAGATGAACGCCTTCGCCACCGGCATGAGCCGCGACCATGCACTGGTCGCGGTCAGCACCGGTCTGCTGCAGAGCATGGATCGCGAGCAGGTGCGCGCGGTGCTGGGCCACGAGATCGGCCACGTCGCCAATGGCGACATGGTCACCCTGGCGCTGATCCAGGGCGTGCTCAACACCTTTGTCATCGTGGCTGCGCGCGTGGTCGGCCAGGTGGTCGATTCATGGCTTTCCGGCGGACGCGAGCGCCAGAATGGCGGCATCGGCATCGGCTACTTCGTGAGCGTGATGGTGCTGGAGCTGGTGTTCGGCCTCGTCGCCTCGATGATCGTGATGGCGTTCTCGCGCTGGCGAGAGTTCCGTGCCGACGCCGCGGGTGCCCGCCTGGCCGGCCGCGGCGCCATGATCTCGGCACTGGAACGGCTGTCCGCCACCTACGGCGAGTCCACCCTGCCCAAGACCATCGCCGCGTTCGGCATCTCGGGCCATCCGGCGCACGGTTTGCGGCGCCTGTTCATGAGCCATCCGCCGCTGGAAGAGCGCATCGCGGCCTTGCGCGCCGTGGCCTGATCCTTATATTGCGGCGGTCCCGCGCGCCGCGAGCGACCGCGGCGCGCACGTTTCCGGAGCCTGTGCACCATGACCGAAGCCGCCGTCCAGACCCTTCCATTCGAAGCCGAAGTCAGCCAGGTGCTGCACCTGGTCACCCACGCGCTGTACTCGCACAAGGAGGTGTTCCTGCGCGAACTGATCTCCAACGCCTCCGACGCCTGCGACAAGCTGCGCTTCGAGGCGATCGGCCGCCCCGAACTGCTGGGTGCGGGCGAAGAGCTGGCCATCGAGCTGCGCTGGGACCCGGAGGCGCGCACACTTAGCCTCAGCGACAACGGCATCGGCATGAGCCGGCAGGAGGTGATCGAGAACATCGGCACCATCGCGCGCTCGGGCACGCGCAAGTTTCTCGAATCGCTCAGCGGCGACGCGCGCGCCGACTCGCGCCTGATCGGCCAATTCGGCGTGGGTTTCTACTCGGCCTTCGTGGTTGCCGATCGCGTCACCTTGGAAACGCGCCGTGCCGGTGCCACGGCCGTCGATGGCGTGCGCTGGAGTTCCGACGGCAGCAGCAGCTACGAACTGGAATCGATCGAGCGCGCCGCACGCGGCACCACCCTCACCCTGCACCTCAAGGCCGACGAGGACGAATTTCTCGAACCCTGGCGGTTGCGCGAACTGGTGCGCAAGTTCTCCGGACACATCGGCTTTCCCATCCGCATGCCCAAGCTGGTGGAGGGCAAGCCGGGCGATGAGCTGGAAACGGTCAATCACGCCGCCGCGCTGTGGACGCAGCCCAGGAGCGAGCTCAAGGACGAGGACTACCGCGACTTCTACAAGACTCTCACCCACGATTTCAATGCGCCGCTGGCGTGGACGCACAACCGCGTCGAGGGCAAGCAGAGCTACACGCTGCTGCTGTACCTGCCGGAGAAGCCGCCGTTCGATGCCCTGTTCAGCGGCCGCGACGAGCGCAAGGGGCTGAAGCTGTACATCCGCCGCGTGTTCATCATGGACACCAGCGAGCAGTTGCTGCCGGCCTACCTGCGTTTCGTGCGCGGCGTGGTCGATTCCGACGACCTGCCGCTGAACGTCAGCCGCGAGATCCTGCAGGAGAATCGCCTGGTCGGCCAGATCCGCGCCGCCTGCACCAAGCGCACGCTCGACCTGCTGGGCAAGCTGGCCAAGGACGAGGTGGAGCGCTATGCCGTGTTCTACAGATCCTTCGCCAGCGTGCTCAAGGAAGGCATCGTCGAGGACGCCGAAAACCGCGAGCGCATCGCCGGCCTGCTGCGCTTCGCCTCCACGCATCACAGCGACGCGACGCAGAGCGTGTCGCTGGACGACTACATCGGCCGCATGCGGGCCGGGCAGGAGTCCATCTATTACCTCACCGCCGAATCCTGGGCGGCGGCGCGGCACAGCGCGCAGATCGAGGCGCTGACCGCACGCGGCATCGAGGTGCTGCTGATGAGCGAGCGCATCGACGAATGGATGATGGGCTACCTCGGCGAATACCAGGGCAAGCGCTTCCGGCACGCCGGCAAAGGCGAACTGGACCTGCCGCTGGACACCGCCGAGAAGGAGCGCCGCGAGGCCGCCGAAAAAGACGCCGCACCGCTGCTGGACAAGCTCAAGCAGGCGCTGGGCGAGCGCGTGTCGGCGGTACGCCTCAGCCATCGTCTGACCGAATCGCCGGCCTGTCTGGTGCTGGACGCGCACGACATGGCCCTGCATACGCGGCGGCTGATGGCGGAAGCCGGACACGCCATGCCGGCGGCCAAGCCGGTGCTGGAAATCAATGCCGCGCACCCGCTGC